>JAICIH010000043.1 GCA_025924475.1 Bryobacteraceae bacterium | reverse complement strand
GGAATCCGAACGGCGATTGGATCAGATGCCAAAGCGACTCGGCTAACAGCGAAGCGCCGATCAGGAGAACCAGGGAGAACGCGAATTGCATGGAAACAAACAGCGTGCGCAAACGGTTCCCGGCGGCGCGTCCGGTGCGTGCGTCACCCTGCTTCAAATTTGTGTTCAAGTCGAGGCGGCGGACCTGCAGCGCCGGAACGCATCCGAAGACGATGCCGGTCAGCGCGGACACGGCGAAGGCAAACCAAACAATGGGCCAGTGGATATCGATGTTGCTTCCGCCGAGCTTGCCGGGCAGGTGCGCTCCGAACCATTGCAAGGCAGCATAGGTAGCGAGGACGCCCATGCCACCGCCGAATAACGACAAGATCGTGTTCTCGGTCAGGAATTGCGCAAGAATGCGGCCCTGGGAAGCGCCGAGCGCGCGGCGCAACGAGACTTCCGGTATGCGGGTGGCAGCGCGCGCCAGCAGCAGGTTGGCCACATTGCTGCACGCGATGAGCAGGAGCACAAAAGAAGCCGCCATCAGCACGAGCAGCGCAGGGCGCACGCTTCCGTAGAGGAATGTCCGAAGGGATTCGCTCGCGAAATTCCAATTCGCATCCGTATCGGGATGTTCTCTTCGCAGGCGATCGCCAATCTTGGCCAGTTCCTCCTGCGCTTCGGAGGATGAGACATTCTTCTTCAGACGCCCGAGGACGTACACGAAGCGAGTCCCTTCGCCGCGCCAGGTCCACTGTGCCGGGTCGAAACAGGCTGGCGTCCAGATCTCGGTATCGGTTGGGTATTCCAAGACGCGCGGCAGGACGCCCACAATCGTTGTTGCCTTGCCATCGAGAGTCACCTGCCGGTTCACGATGTGTGAATCGCCGCCAAAGAAACGCTGCCACACACCGTAGGTAACGATCGCTACCTGTGGCGCATTCGGCCGGTCGTCGCTTTCGTTAAATACGCGGCCGAGCGCGGGTCGAATGCCGATCGTGTTCCAATAATTTCCGCTCACGCGGGCTCCGGCGAGCGAAACGGGAGCCGATGAACCGGCGATCAGAGTTGGATGATTGAAGTAGTAGAAGGCGAGCGCATCATAAGACTTGCTGCGGGGGGACTTGCTGCGAGCCTGCAGGTCGAAAAAGCGTGGAACCCCGACGAGGCCGCCTGTTGACCGGCCCTGTGTGCGTACATCTTTAATATGGACAATCCGATCGCCGCCATGCGGCAACGGCCTCAGCAGCGCGGCGTCAACCAGAGTGAAAATCGCGGTAGCCGATCCGAGGCCGAGGGCCAGCGTCAATACGGCCACCATCGTGAACGTTTTCTCTTTGGTGAGTTGCCGGATCGCATATACGACATCGCGTTTGCAGTGATCCAGCCAGAGCACGCGGCGAGATTCGTAAAAGCGCTCCTCGGATTGCAGCAAATTGCCGAACGATCTCCGCGCCTGGGAACGGGCTTCCTGTTCACTTACGCCTTCTGCGACCAAACGCTCTACTTCGAGTTCGATGTGAGCTTGTAATTCCGAGGCGAAATCGCTCTGGGGACGTTTGCGCCGCCGCATAGGCCGTTTCTCCTAACTCTGCTGGCCCTCCGGACCGAGCACACGCGCGATAGCGAGAGCCATGGTTCGCCAGCGGCTCGCTTCCTGCACGAGCTGCTTCCGGCCATCTTTTGTCAAGGTGTAGAAACGCGCCCGGCGATTATTCGAGGAAGTCCCCCATTCCGCCGCGATCCAGCCTTTCGCTTCCAGTCTCTGGAGAGCCGGATAGAGCGCTCCGTGCTCGACGAGAAGAACATCTTCAGACTGCTCCTGAATCGCGCGCGCAATTCCCTGCCCGTGCTGCCGACCGAGGCGCAACGTGCGCAGGATGAGCAGGTCTAATGTGCCTTGGAGGAGAGTGAGGCGATCCGGATCGTCTTGGGTAACCATCTTTCCCGAGTATCCAGCGTACTTGGGTAAATTGTCAACCTGAAGTTTGCGATGGCCGGGCGCAAATCGTTATTTGTTATCGTGAGAGTTGCTCCGGGCCCTTAGCTCAGTTGGTTAGAGCGCTACCTTGACACGGTAGAGGTCAGAGATTCGAGTTCTCTAGGGCCCACCAATTTCCCACCGGCCTCTCCGAAACGCAGATCCCGGCAGCGCCGAGCATCAAAACGGCTAATCTAAAAATGGATACCAAATGACACCAAGTCGCCTGAATTTCCTCTGCGCTGTGCTATCCCTTATCGGCAGCCTGGGCTTGCTCGCGGTCGCACGCACACCGTCGGCCTTCATCTGGTTCGGCGCCTCGATGGTGTGGCTTGTCCTCGCAGTTCATCATCGTAGGGAGCAATCGAAGGTAACGTCCGCCGGTCGCCGTATGGTTCGGCGCTTTTCCAGATTATTGCTTCTGTCGTAGGGCTTGAGCGTAACGGCGAGGGACAGCACCGACACAAAGGCGCGCCCGGCTATAGCATAATCCGGCCGATCCAAACGGTCACGCAGGCGTAAGACTGTTACGTTGTAAATATGCCGATGACCGCAACCAGACGCATTGCACCGCCCAAGCGGTTGATTTATGGGCCGGGTCCGTCGATGATCGAGCCGCGCGCCTATGAAGCGATGAGCCAGCCGCTCACCGGAATTCGCGATCCGTATTTCCTGAACGTCATCGCGGAGATTCAAGCCGGGCTCCGGGAGGCGCTGGGGACCACGAACCCTAAAACCTTCCCGATTCCGGCGAGCGGCAGCGGAGCGATGGAAACTGCGGTCGGAAATTTTGTGCGGCCGGGCGCGAAATTCCTGGTCTTCGCGAATGGTCATTTCGCGGATCGCGTCGCCGCCATGGGAGCGCGCCAAGGAGCGCGCATGACGCGCTGCGAAAAGACCTGGGGCGAAGCATTCAGCGCCGAAGAAGCGGAGGATGCGATTGCCCGCGACCGGCCGGACGTGGTGGCGTTCGTACAAGGCGAGACATCGACCGGCGTATATCAATCGGGCCGGGCGATTGCCGCCGCGGCGCATCAAGCCGGAGCTCTGGTGATCGCCGACTGTGTCACCACACTCGGGGCCATGCCTGTCGAGATGGATGCGGTGGGCATCGATGTCGTCTACAGTTGCGCGCAGAAGGGCCTGAGCTGTCCGGCGGGCTTATCGCCGGTTTCCGTTTCTCCGGCCGCCTGGGAATGGCTCGAAAAGCGCGCCGAGGATTCCATCACCTGGTATTTCGATTTGCGGCTGCTGGCGAAATATTTCGAGCCGCCGCACATTTATCACCATACGCCTTCGCCGCCGCTGTTTTACGCCATGCACGAAGGCCTGGCGGCCATCGAAGAAGAAGGTCTGCGGCAGCGCTTCGAGCGGCACCGGCGCGCCGGCGAGCAGCTTGCCGCCGGCTTGACGAAACTCGGCTTCGAGCCTGTGGTGAAACAGCCGCAGGACCGCCTCTGGCATTTAATGACGGTACGGCCGCCATCCGGGGTGGATGAGGCGAAGTTGCGCGAGCGGCTGGTCGAGAAATACGGCATCGAAATCGGAGGCGGATTAGGACAGCTTGCCGGAAAGATCCTGCGCATCGGCGTGATGGGGCCGCTTGCGAATGAACAGAGCATCGCATTCCTGCTAGAGGCGATCGCCGCGTCGCTGTAAATAATTATGTCGCAGGATTTCACGATTCATTTCGGCTTCCGGCAGCTTCAGTTGTTGAAGGGCGATATTACAAAAATGGCGGTGGATGCGATCGTGAACGCGGCCAATTCCGCACTCGCCGGCGGCGGAGGCGTGGATGGAGCGATTCACCGGGCGGGCGGCCCCGCAATCATGCGCGAGCTGGACCAGATTCGCGCCCAAATCGGCCGCTGTGAGACGGGCAGCGCCGTTGCGACAGGCGCGGGCGATTTACCGGCGCGCTACGTGTTCCACGCAGTAGGGCCGATCTATCGGGATGGCACGCACGGCGAGCCGGAGCAACTGGAGTCATGCTATCTCACCTGTCTGCGTTTGGCGGGCGAGCGCGGCGTGGAAAGCATCAGCTTTCCCTCCATCAGCACCGGTGTTTATGGCTATCCGATCGAAGCGGCGGCGCGCATCGCGGTCAAGACCGTGGCCAACTGGCTCGCCGGTGATGCGGGCGCACTGAAGACAATAAAGCTGGTCCAATTCAGCGACGCCGATCATCAGGTGTACCGCCGGCAGGCACAGGAATTGCGCGGCGAATTTGCGGCGGGTAGCGCCAGCTAAAATAAATCCGAATGCAAGTTTTGGAGGCGGGTTCCAACAAATATTTATTGCTCGAGCTGGACCCGGAGTTCGTCGGGAACATCGCGCGTCAAGCCGGTTTCGACTTCAAGATAGACGACCAGGGCCGGGTCATGTCGCTCGATCTGGCGGCTATAGAAAGGCAAGCGCCCCTGCTGCTGTTTGACGCGGCCGATCCGGGAAATCTAGGATGGTTTTCGCGCTGCCAATTCTATGTCGATGGAAAAACCGGCGCCGTTCTGCAGACGCCGCTATCGCTCGCCAACCAGCGCGATAAGGCTGGCCGCACGTTGCCGCACGCCATTCGGGTGCAAATCGCCAAGGAACTGCCGGGGAACTTTCGCATGCCCGGACGCCAGCCGGTCTCCGAGCAAGTGATTTACGCGGTATTTTTTAATTTATTGAATGCGCTGCTGAATACAGGTGTGGGTGTTTGCGGCGGGCCGACGGTTAAGCCGCTGGCCGGCCGCACCGAAACCGTAGGAACGAAAAATTAGCCGGCGGCTTCCGCCGCGTGGGCCTTCGGGCGATTGGCCGGCGGACGTCCGCGGCGCTTGCCCTCACCCGAAATCGCGTTTATTTCCCCTTCTTCGTCCAGGGTCAGATTTCCGGCGGCGGCATCCTTTAACCAGGAAGGCGGGCGGCCTCTGCGGCGTCCCCGTCCTCTGGCAAGCCGTTCTAAAGTAAGGATCGCTTCCTCGATTTGCTCTCGCTCCAGCCGCAATTCGGCAAGCATTTTGTCGACGTCCAAAATTGCCAACCTCCTCAAAACAATGTTGTGAATCGCGCTATGCCGCTTTTCTGCTTTCTTTTTCAGCTAGCCGCGTTTAAGCGTTCGATTTACCCGAAGTTTACTGGGTGTTTGACATACATTTCAAGGCGGAAGCGTTTACAAAATGGGCGAATAGTCCTAGTAGTACCAGCGCATTTCCCTAATAGACAACCGGAAAATTGTGAATATTCGCAGGATTAGTTACTAACTGCCGCTCTTTTCCAATAGAAATAGAAGGGAATACCCAGGGCCATAAGTCCCAAGCCCATGAGTGACTCGCGGGGACGCGTGTGAAAGGTGCTGACCAGCAGCAAAACCGCAACGGCGCTGAACAGTACTGGCACGAGCGGGTAGCCGATTACGTGGTACGGCCGCGGCAGATCCGGGCGCTTGCGGCGCAAGACAAAGACGGAAACCGCGGTCATGAGATACAGAATCCAGCTTCCAAAGATGACGAAGTTGTAGAGATCGTCGTACCAGCCGCTGAGCACCACGACGCAGGACCAGACGCAGAGGGAGATGATGGAGTGGCCCGGCGTTTTGAAGCGCGGATGAACGGCGGCCGTCGAATGAAAGAACAGGCCATCGCGCGCCATCGCATAAGGCACGCGCGAGCCGGAAAGAATGGAGCCGTTCAGGGCGGCAAAAATGGAAATCAAGACAGCGACGGTGACCGCGCCGGCCGCGCCACGGCCGTAGAGGTGAGACATCATTTCGGCCGCGATGCGCTGGCTTTGGACAGCCTGCGCCGGAGACAGCACATAGAAATACGCGGCGTTCACCAGCAGATACGTCACAAGTACCGCGGCGGTGCCGAAGATGAGAGCGCGCGGCAAGTTACGATCGGGACGGCGGATCTCGGAAGAAACCATGCTGACGTTATTCCAGCCGTCATAAGCCCAGAGTGCGCCCACCATGGCGGCGAAAAAACCGGCGATGCCGCCGACGCTCGCCACGTGTTGGCTGAAATGCGAAACATCGCCTGCGCGGGAAAAAAGTCCTAGCGCAATGATGCCTCCGATAAGGATCAACTTCACCGCGGTGACGAACACTTGCACATTGCCTCCGGCACGCACGCCAGCATAATTGACGGCCGCGAGCAGGAGAATGACGCCAATGGCTACGAGTTGCCCGTAGTGGATTTCGAGGCGTGTGCCATGCGGCCCGATATGGAATGGCGTAACGAGTATAGGTGCGCCGAGCGCGGGAATGAAAGCGGTGAGATAGGTATAGAATCCCGCCGCGAGCGTCGCGATCGAGCCGCTCTTAGCCACCCAGAATTGCGTCCAGCCGTATAGAAAACCCCAGAAGGGTCCGTAGGCGGCGCTCAGATACACGTATTCGCCGCCGGCTTCGGGCATCGCAGCGGCGAGTTCGGCGTACGTCAAAGCGCCGAACAGGCTCAATAAGCCGGCGACGATCCACACTGCGAAAAGAATTTTTGTCGAGCCGACCTGGGCGATCATAGTGCTCGGCACCAGGAAAACGCCGCTGCCGATCACGGTTCCGATGACGATGGCGACAGCGCTCCATAAGCCTAGGACTCGTTGGAGCGATGGCGCGGAAGAGGCGTTCATAGGATCAGGAAGCGCGCGTATCGAGGCGTCTGGGCAGCACGAAACTGGCGCCATAGCCTACCAGGAATGTGGCAACAGAGCCGAGCAGCACGTACCAGGTGTAAGCCACGTGCGTGCGGAACAAAAACGTAGTTATGAAGCCAGCCGCCATGCCGGCGATGGCGGACCATTGGCCGGGCCGGCGCGTGAGCATGCCCAGCAGAAACACTCCGAGCAGTGCGCCATATAGGACGGAGGCGATGGAGAGGCCGGCTTCCAGAATGCGGCCCCAATGGCGCGCGGCCAGACCCACGATGCAAAGCACTACGCCCCATAGGACGGTAGACCACCGGGCCAGGCGCAACAGGCGCGCTTCGGAATAGCCGGGCCGCATCGGTTTCACAAAATCCATGATGGCGGTAGACGCCAGTGCGTTGAGCGCGGCGCTCAAGTTGGACATCGCGGCCGCGAGAATCGCCGCCATGACCAGGCCGGCGAGGCCGACCGGCAAATGATTCCAGATGAATTCGGGATAGGTGCGTTCCGGAACGGCAGGGTTGGGAATGGCCGCGTCCTTGTAATAGACGAACAGCAGTAGGCCGATCACCAGGAACAACGCGAACTGGAAAAAGACGACCACCCAACTGACCAGCAGCGCAAGCCGGCTCTCGCGCTCGTTCCTGGCGGCGAGGAGACGCTGCACCATGAGCTGTTCGACGCCGTGGCTGGCGGTATTCAAAAAACATCCACCGATAAGGCCCGCCCAAAAACTATACGTACGGCGGAAGAATGCGGGCGTTAATTCGAAACGGAAATCGAACATCTGAAATTTGTGGGCGGCCATGCCAGCGGCTGCGGCATGGGGCCAGCCGCCGGGGATCAGATGAAGGATCAGAAAGAAACTGATCACCGCGCCCGCGATATAGAGAATCATCTGCACGACATCCGTCCAAATGACGGCCGTCATTCCGCCCTGGAATGTGTAAAACAACGTCAACAGCACAATCAGCAGGATGGAATAAATATCGTCGCTGCCGAGAACGACCGAGACAACAATCGAAACGGCGAAAACACGCACCCCTTCGGCAAGTGCGCGCAACACCAGAAAAGTGGCTGCCGTGAATTTGCGAATGTGGGGGCCGAAGCGGCGCTGCATCAGTTCATAGGCCGTAAACATTTCGCCGCGAAAATAATGCGGCAGGAATAAGACGGAAATGACAATACGGCCCAGCAAATATCCGAGGATGAGTTGGAGGAATGTAAAATTTCCGGCAAAGGAGAGCGCCGGAGTACCAATGACGGTTAGCGTACTTGTTTCGGCGGAAACGATGGAGAAGGCGATGGCCCACCACGGGGCGCCGCGCCCACCCAGAAAGTAGTCTTTGACCGTTGCCTGTTTCTCTTTGAACCGGGCGCCGAACCAGGTAATAAAAAGCAGGTACGCGAGGATGACCGTCAGGTCCGGAGCCCTCATTGAAAAGGGGATGATAGCATGCGATAGAGTTATCAAAGATCGCCCGCGCATCGGAACAACTTGGGGGCGCGGGACATCTAAGGTAATAGATAGGGTTGCGGGCAAAGCCCTGTTTCGTTATACTCCGGCTTTGCACGCAAAAAGTGACCGCAGTGCTGGGTTGCAGCGGATCCCTTTATAGATCGGATTGCGTAAAATTCCTCTGGGAGGTTTGTCGTGGATTTTTGTTTTAGAAGGGCGGGTATGCCGCTGGCGGGCGCTCTGGCTCTGCTTGTCGGTTTCGCCGCTGTGCCGCCAGCTATCGCACAACAGCCGGCCGCTGGCCAAGCGGCTGCCGGAGGACAAGCGCCGGCGAAGAACTACAAGGATCGGGGCGAATACGATCTTTTCAACAAGGTGACTCAGACCAACGACCCGAAAGCGCGGTTGGAAGTCCTGAATACGTGGCAGGATAAATATCCGCAAAGCGACTATTCGCTAGAACGGTTACAGTACTACATCCTCACCTTGTCGCAGCTGGCGCAGAACGACCCGGCGCAGCGCCAACCTCTGCTGAACAAATGCCAGGAATTATTGAAGGTCGATCCAAAGAATGCCAACGCTCTATATTTGATCGCCTTTTGGGGACCTGCGATAGGCGGCGCTAACCCATCGCCTGAACTGCAAGGCCAAGTGGAATCCGCGGCCCACGGATTTATCGAAAACGCGGACGCGGCTTTTGCTCCCGACAAGAAGCCACCGAATATTAGCCAAGCCGATTTTGAAAAAGCGAAGACTATCCGGCTTGGCGTAGCGCACAATGCTCTCGCTTGGGTGGCGACCGCCAAGAAGGATAATGCGACAGCCGAAAACGAATACCTAGCGAGCTTAAAGGTCAATCCGGACCAAGCTGGCGTTTCGGCGCAATTGGCCAGGCTCCTTTATGATGAAAAGAAAATTCCGGAGGCCCTGTTCCAATACGCGCGCGCCGCGCAGTACACTGGTCCCGGCGCGCTTCAGCCCAATGTGCGGCAGCAATTATCGGATTTCTTCAACAAAGCGTATAAAGAGTATAAAGGCAATGCGGAGGGGGCCGACCAGGTGCTCGCTCAGGCGAAAGCCTCCGCTCTTCCGCCTCCAGGCTTTACGATTACCAGTGCCGCTAAGCAGGCGCAGGAGGAAGCTGCCAAAATTAATCAGAGAATGGACGCCGATCCGGCGTTCAAGCTCTGGTACACCATCAAGAGCAATTTAACAGGCGATCAGGCCGATGCCTTCTTTGCGAATTCCGTGAAGGACTTCGAAATTCCCGGCGGAGCGGAAGGCGTCAAGACCTTTAGCGGAACGGTGATTTCGATCGATCCTCCCGATAAGCCCAGCAAGGTGGTGCTTGGCATTCAGGATCCGGCGAAGCCCGATTGCACGCTTACGTTTTCGACTGCCCTGCCCGCGTCCGCGCTCGACACAATTAAGGTCGGCAGTAAGATCGATTTCAGCGGCGTTGCCGACAGCTTCACAAAAGATCCTTATATGCTCACGTTCAAGGATCCGGACATACCGGGCGTCCAAATGACACAACCCAAGAAAACGGGTAAGCGCAAACGCTAAGTAACCCGCAAACCTAAAAAAGGCCGCGCCGTGGAACCACACGGCGCGGCCTTTCCCGTTTCAACAAGCCTACATCTTGTAGCGGCCGAGATCTTCGTCATTCAGGTTCTCGAGCCATTTGCGCAACTCCTCGTTGTTAACCTTTTCCGAAACCGTCGCGGAATTGCGCGAGGACTGCAGTACCTTCTCGTCCACAAAGATCGGGCAGTCATGCCGCAGCGCCAGGGCGAGCGCATCGCTCGGGCGCGAATCGACGCTGATCAGGCGGCCTTCGCGCTCGAGCCAGATCATCGCGTAGAACGTGTCGTCTTTGAGTTCATTAACCACCACTTTCCGAATGGATGTATCGAGACCCATGAGAACGACCTTGATCAGGTCGTGCGTCATAGGCCGCGGAGTGGTTACTTTTTCGATTTCGAGCGCAATCGCGTTCGCCTCATAGATCCCCACCCAAATCGGCAGTACTGAATCGCCGCTCAAGTCCTTCAGCACTACGATGGGCATGTTGGTCATCGGGTCCATCATCAGCCCGCGAATTTTCATTTCAACTTCCAAGGTCGTTCCTCCATTCCCGCCGTCATTCACCACCTTACTGCATTCTGCTGTGGATGGAGGATGAGCCGGCGCGTTGTCCCGCGAGACTGTTGGGACCGGCGCGCGTCACCAGCACATCCAGGTATTGTCCGGTCAGCGTCCGGCCCTCCGCGGGAGCCGGGAGTTCCATATCGTGAAAGTTTAGAGTTTTATTTTGCGAGGTCCGGCCAATCCATTGGCCGGTCGCCAGGTTGTAGCCTTCCACGTGTACTTCTTCGGTCTTACCCACGTATGCGCCATTGCGGCGCATTTGGATCGAGCGCTGCCGCTCCTGCAGAATTAAAAACCGGCGGGTCTTTTCTTCTTCCGGAATGTGGTCCTCGTAAGCGAGCGCGGGCGTATTCGGCCGTTTCGAATATTTAAAAATAAACATCGAATCGTATTCGACCTGGTCAATCAGATCGACCGTTTCGGCAAAATCGGCTTCTGTTTCACCCGGAAACCCGACAATAATATCGGTCGTAATGGCGATGTCGCGCCGTGAGTTTTTCATCCACTCAATGCGGCGCATGTAATCGTCGCGCGTGTAAAGCCGCTGCATGCGCGCGAGCACGGCGCTGGAACCGGATTGCACGGGAAGGTGGACGTGGTTGCAAAGCGCTGGGTGCTCGTCGATCGCATCGACGATGCCGCGTCCGAAGTCGCGTGGATGAGAGGTAGTGAAGCGCACGCGGCGGATGCCGGCAACGTTTCCGGTCGCGGCGAGCAGGCGCGCGAAGTCCCAGCCGGCCGGGGATGGATCGCGATAGCTGTTCACATTTTGGCCGAGAAGCTGAACTTCCGTGTATCCGGTCTCGGCAAGCGAGTGCGCCTCGCGCAGCACGCTCTCGCTGGTGCGGCTGCGCTCCGGCCCGCGCGTGAACGGTACTACGCAGTAGGCGCATGCCTTGTCGCATCCTTCAATGATTGTCAAGTAGGCGCGATGCGGATTGTCGCGCCGGGTGAACGGCGTGTCGAAGGTTTCGTTCGTATCCAGGCTCAGACCGGTTACCCGTCGATTCCCTGCCTCGAGCTGGATCAGCAATTCCGGTAATTTCGTGTAGCTGGCCGAGCCCGCTACCAGGCTCACATGTGGCGCGCGTTCGAAAATCCGCTCGCCTTCCTGCTGGGCCACGCAACCCAGGACGCCAAACGTCTTTTTGGAATTTTTCGCGGCGTGCTTGAATTGCTGCAGCCGGTGAAAGACTTTTTGTTCGGCCTTGTCGCGAATGCTGCAGGTGTTGTAGAGCACCAGCTCCGCATCCTCGGGACCGGCGACCTGTTGATAGCCTTTTTCGAGCAGCGTGCCCACGACCTTTTCCGAATCGTGGGCATTCATCTGGCAGCCGAAGGTTTCGATATAGAAAGTCTTCATCACCCGTGCAACAGGCGCATGAACCAACCGATGCCAAACAGCGCAACCATAAAGCAGCCGAAGCAATAGAGGCCGTACCTCAGGCGCGCTTCGTCCGTGCGCTTGGTGACCAGTCCTAAGACCACGCTGCACACCAGCGCGAACAATACCGACATTTCAAAGTGATCCAGGCTCATGAGAAACCGTTTAGTCTTTTTGCCGTGAGTTAATTTCGTACGCATCGACCATGGCGAGAATGTTGAGCAATCCCGCCGCCACGATCAATTTGGAACCATAGTCGGGATTGTGACCGGCGACGTCCGGCGGAAAATAACCGAGCCACCTGGCCAAGAGATATGGAAGTCCTACGGCAAGGTCGCCGATGAAGCCGCCATATTGAATCAGGCGCGAGAGGACGTCGCCCGCGCCGCCGGGTTGAAACAGCGGACCGTGCAGCATGATTCCAATCGCGAAAGTGATCAGAATCGTGACAAACAGGATGGCGCCACGGCCGCGGCGTCCGAGCAGCAAATGCCCCGCGCCGGGAATCAACCAGCCCACCGCGACGACTAAAAAAGAAGAGCGCAAAGGCGCAGATGTGGCAACATTGGCGGAAGCAGCCGGCATTTCTTTCATTCTAGTAAATTGTCCGATTGCAGAGACTCGTCTCGACGCCTGTCACAAAAGCCGCTTGTCTTACAATGGAGAGCGTCACCACAAATTGCGGATGTGGCGGAATTGGCAGACGCGCTAGATTCAGGTTCTAGTTCTCGCAAGGGAGTGGAGGTTCAAGTCCTCTCATCCGCACCAAAACAAAGCAAAAGTTTGCATATAAGAGATTCTCGTGATGCGTCGCTCTGCGCCATGAGAGTAGTGCAAATCGGGGCAGATCTGGCGTATTAGGAGTCAGGCGGTAGCGTTCAGTACGCCACGGCAGCGAATTTGCGGCAGTTTGCAGATCTGTCGGTTCGGTCGATGCGGGTTCCTATTGACCCCGCGGATAAATTCCCGCCTGCTGCAGTAAGAGGCGCTTCTGAACTCGCAGAATATCGTTGATTTTCAACAATCGCACTGTGGCTTCGCCGCTAGCCGTCAGAGGCTCAATGACAGCGCCGTTTAGGCGGAAGTGATCGCTCCAGTTCTGCCGGCGGGGATCAAACAGACGCGCAATTTCTCCACTCTCGTTTAGTGTTGCGATATTGGGACCTTTGAAACGATTGCAGTGAATGCAAGCGTAAGCCAAATTCTCCAGGATCGGCTGACCGCCGTGCTGCACGCTAATAATGTGGTCGATCTGATGACGGAATGTCGCGTATCTTTCGGGGAACAGGCAATATTCACACCTGAAGCTCGCTCGGCTAGCGACCTGGTTTCGAAGCGCCTCCGGGATCTCAGGACGCACGAGCGGTTAGGACTTGAGCAGCACGAGCTTTCATCAAGGTCATGATGTGATCAAACTGCATGTAGTCTTCCAACTCCAAATGCTCCTGCTCAGTGATAGTCCCTTCCCTTTCCTTTGCGATCAATTCTTCAACTCGGCGCTGGGTTGCATCGGATGGATGAAATTCGATTATTTGTTCAAGATTTCTGTTTTCGAATATGAAGTCGATGATTTCGAAATAGGTCGGGTTGGTCGCCATGAGTCACTCCTCTATAGACCGGATAGTGTTCAACACATTCTCATCATAGAAACAAATTACTCAAATCCACGGTGATGTGACTTTGCTTTAAGAATATCGCCTCAAGGAATGTTTTGGACGTTCTGAAGTTAGAGCAATTATGGAACCCAATCTCAGGCGCTTCGCCGTCTGCGTTGTGTAACTCAGATGCGGCCCAGAACCGATCGCAATCTGGTACGAACACGTTCGCTGAACGGGAACGTGGCGAGACTCTTGGGCAATCGTTGGCTCAATTCAGCTTCTAGTAGCGGAACGCTCTGCGTCAGTAGGGTAGCGCCGATCGAGCGAAGCGAAAGCGGCTTCGGACTTCGGCTACCGGGGAACCAGCACGGACTCAAGAACCGATCTGAGCTCTTCCGTGCGGATGGGTTTGGACACGTATGCATCCATGCCTGCCAGCAGGCAGCGCTCGCGGTCCCCTTTCATGGCATGTGCCGTCATCGCGATCACAGGCATGTGCCGATCCGTAGCAGCCTCGGCTTTTCGTATGGCCGCGGTCGCTTCGAAACCATCCATATAAGGCATCTGGACATCCATCAAGACCAGGTCGAATTGCGTTTGCTCCAGTCGAGCGAGCGCTTCTCTTCCATTGTCAGCCGAAGTTACCAGGTAGCCCGCATTGGTGAGCATCTTGGCGGCAACATTGCGATTGGTCGAATTGTCGTCAACTACCAGGATGTGCAAACGTGACGATTGTGGATTTCTGTTTTTCGCGGCGCTCGAAGATGGCGCGGGACGTTTGACCAATCCCTTTTCGATCACGTGCAGCATGGCTTTCTGCAGCTCGGCCTGCCGAATCGGCTTCGTCAAGAAAGCGGCTATCCCAAGCTGCCGGCACCGTTCAGCATCCGAGTAGTGATCCACGGAGGTAAGCATCATGATCGCAATCTGCGAAAGTGACGGGCTGGAGCGAATTTCCTCGATCAGCATGAAGCCATCGATATTGGGCATCTGCGCGTCGCTGAGGATGAGGGAAAACGAACGGCCCGCGCCTTGCGCTTCGGCGAGCAATTCGAGCGCCGAGGCCGCGCTATCGGCCAGGCTCACCCGGCAGCCCCACAAGCGCAGAGTCTCGTCGAGGATGCGGCGATTCGTCGCGTTGTCGTCCACGACGAGCACAGATAAGCCACGGAGTAAGTTAGCTGGTTGTTCCGGGCGCAACCCGGCAATGCTGCGCTCGCAAGCAGGTAATGGAAGTGACACGTGAAATGTACTGCCCTTCCCTATTTCACTTTCCAGTGAAATGTGCCCGTTCATTAACTGAATGAGCTGGCTCGAGATGGTCAGGCCGAGACCGGTACCGCCAAACCGGCGGACGGAGGACCCGTCCACCTGTGTGAACGCATGGAAGATGGTTTCCTGCCTGTCAGCCGGAATGCCGATTCCTGTATCGCGCACGGAAAAGGTAACGTGGTGGTCCTCCGGGCTGGTCTTCCGCCTCCCAACCGACAGCACGACTTCACCTTGGTCGGTGAACTTGATTGCATTACCCAGCAGGTTGATCAGAATCTGCCGAAGACGGCCGGCGTCGCCTAGCGCGAAGTGTGGAACGTCGGCGGCGATTTGACCGGCAAGCTCCAGTCCTTTTTCGTGAGCGCGCAAGGCCAGCGATCGCAACACTTCCTCTACACACTTATGAAGATCGAACTCGGCCTCATCGATTTGTAGCTTTTGCGCCTCGATTTTTGAAAAGTCCAGGATATCGTTGATAACGGCCAGCAGAGAATCCGCGGAGATTCTGACGGTTTCGAGATATTCGTATTGCTCCGCCGTGAGATCTGTTGCCAGGGCCAACTCGGTCATCCCGATTACGCCGTTCATCGGCGTGCGAATCTCGTGGCTCATGTTGGCCAGGAACTCGCTCTTGGCCCGGCTTGCTACTTCCGCTTTTTCTTTCGCCGCACTCAGCTCCGCGGTTCGCTCGCGAACCCGCTCTTCCAATTGTTCGCGGTGCCCCCGCAGCTCTTCCTTGGAAAGTTCAAGCTCGGCTGTCCGGGAAGCGATTCCCTTCATCTCGCGCACGCTGCGCAAGCAGGAAATGATCAGAAAGAAGTCTTCAAAGATGACCCAGGCGGCGTGCTCAACCCATCGCCAATGGCTCGCTGTCAGGATGCCGAACACCGACTGCGGAAAATAGACCCCGCGAATGAAATGGTCCGCCGCAACAACTAGAGTCGCCGGAATCATGACCTTCCAGTCGCGATAGAACGCCAGGAAAGCCAGCGATCCAAAGACGTGAAAATGGGTTTCAATTCTTCCGCCGCTGAGATGGATCAGCAAGGCGGACATGAGCATCTGGCCCGTGGCGATGACATATCGCGTGGAGCGGAATCCGGCATGAAAGAATCCCAGCAGGATCGGAAAGATATTGATGAGCGCGCCGAGAATAATTGCCACCCAGACATGGAAATGGACGCGGCTCTCCGATCCCGACCATGTCCGAGGCGATACCCACAACGCTACAACGATGCCTGCGATCCATTGCACGAGCATCAAGATCGCGAACATGCGGTCGGTCTGCCGGCAGATAGAATTCCAATGCGAATGGAACAGCTGCTCGGTGCGAGCGCTCAGTTCTTCGCCGGCTGCGGCCGGTTCGTGGCTCGACATTTACAGGCCCTTTCGACGTCCGTTTTCGTCTGGTGCATTCTGGAGTGAACAGCCGAATACGGGGGCGGAGGAAGCACTCGCCACTCCGGAGTTAATGAGGTCGATAACGGCATTCCGGCCGAGATTGTCACCGGAATGCCCTCTCGATGCAGTGATTCCGCCTTTGAACAACAGACGGCCCGTCCGGTCGTAAAGGAAAGCTTGCCCGGAAGTTGCCGCGCCAAAGCGTCGCGCCTCAACGCCATCGTGGTCATCCACAATAGCGGCTCCCGGAATTTGCATTGCGGCCTGACGTAAGTCCGTATCCGACCAGCCCGGATTGAAGCCAGATGGCCGATAGAGAAGGATTTCGGTCTGAATCTTGTTGGGACAGCGGGCGGCGATGATGGCTAATTCACCAAGAGTCGCCCTAGTACACGGACAATGCGGGTGTACGGCCAGCACGAAGGTCGCTTTCGTCCGTGAATGGCTTAGAGTGCTTGCCGCGGGCCATGTCCGCGCGGATGCGAGCTGTACGCCAGGTTTGTAAGAATATGCGAGCAATTTACTTATGCCGAAGCCCACACCCGCGAGCCAGACGGCTGTACTCGCGAACAGGATCAGGCTGCGCATAGGTCCCACAGATGCGTAATCGACCTGAGGGGTCCGATCTTTAACCGTATGGCCTAGATTCGTAACTGCTTTCCCGAGATCACGGGTTTTACCCTAGTGTTTCAGGATTGCGAACTCTTCGCGCGCGATCGGTTTTGCCGAGAACCAGCCGATACGATCTTCAGAGGTGACCGCATTTCCACGCGCATGAAAGTGATTCATCTATGGCTTGGCGTTGCCTCGCTGTCGCTCCTTTCCGCACAGGACCTTTCGAAGTCAGCCCAGGCAGCTCCGCCCGACGCGTGGGGAACCAAAACCATCCAGGTTAAATATGTAGACCCCGAGCAGTTGCGCAGAATGTTCTCCGGGCAGTCGTATGTGATGGAAGCTGACAGAGATCTCAAGGTGCTCACCGTACATGGCCCGCCCGCCTTCCTCAAAGAAGTGGAAGATACCGTCAAGCAGTTCGACATCGCGCCTCCGCTGCCAGCCAACATACAGATCACGGTCTATCTTCTGGCAGTAGCTGAGCAAGCGTCTTCTTCGGAAGCCCTGCCACCCGAACTATCCGCACTAGCGAAAGACTTGAAGGCAGCAAGCGGTCCTCAAGAACTGAAACTGGCCGACAGCCAGATGGTGCGCGTCCGCGCCGGTTGGCCAGCGGAAGCGATGGGCTCCGCGAATTCGCCGCCTACCGCTACTACCCTATCGCGCATACAACTGGGATCGGCGTCCGTCCATCCCGACCCGAAGGGCAACGTGATTAGCCTGGACGGACTGCGCGTCTGGCTTAACGTGCCATCCACCCCGGAGGCGCCTCGCGCTGAGTCCAAAAGTAACGGCGACTTGGTGGCCGATATCGATGTCGCGGAGAATCAGGCCGCCATCGTCGCCAAAACCGGCATCGACAAGCCCCTGGTGGTCATCGTCCGCGCAAGCGTTGTCCATTGATTCGTAGCCGCTCGTCGCATGATACGGCAATGATCGACTTAGCGGACGTGGCGACTTGTCGGGAGTCTTGGAATTGGCCGGAAAATCGTCAGCTTACTTCGACAAACACGTATTCATGTTGGGCGTCGCGAACGATGAGGGCGCGCTTTCCATCCTTTTCACTTCTGACGAACTCAAAGCCGCTCAGCGGCGGGTCAGCGTTGATGAACGAGATGGTGCCGTCGTCGTTCTTGCGCGTCGCCATGCGGCTCTCGCCACCGTCCCAGACGAAGACCGTCTGTTCACCCGACCTCTTCACGTTTATATTCCCCAGCTCGGCATTCACATAATGCGTTGCCAGTTTTGATGCTTCTTCCTCAGCGGCCGGGAAGGTCAAGCGCGCCCGTTCTTTGGCGATGACAGTTCGGTAGTTGGTTGCCGCGGCATCCACGGAAGCCACTGCTTCGGGTTTGCCGTCATAGACAACCTCCAGCAGGCGACGCATGAATGGGCCCAGCAAGGACCCGCCCCGATCTGAATTGGTTAGTAACACGGCTCCGATGCCTTGGTCGGGCAATATCATCCAATCGCTCTTATATCCGAAGAGGCTGCCTCCGTGGTGAACGATCGGAATGCCCCAGTGATTGTTCACTTCAAGACCCATTCCATAGGTCTGGTCTTCGCCGATGGGGATTTGCGGTTTGCGACGCATGAGCAGGCTGTCCTCCGAAACGAACTGGCGGCCATCGGCGAGTTTGCCGCGCCGAAGCTCGAGCAGGGCATATTGCGTCAGATCATGCGCTGAGGTCCAAACACCGCCGGCAGGCCGGAAGGGGACGATGGAATAGTTCTGGTCCATCTTGATGAGCCTGGTGCGGCCATCGATATCGTTGGAGTGCGGGCTCGCCAAATCGCCACGCTGCGCTTTCTCCATATCGAATGTGGTGTCTTTCATACCCAGCGGATTGAAGATCTGTTTCTGCATAGCGCGATCGTAGGCCGCACCCGGTTCTGCCGCCGGCTCGTAGACGTGCGCGCCGATGTAGCCCGCCGCAGACGCCATCAGGTTGCTGTATTGGAAAACTTCGCCGAATTTACTGGTGGGCCGCATCCCGCCGAGCAAGGTAAAGGTCGATTCCGGTTTGAACTTCTTGTACTCGAAAAGCCATTCCAGATCCTGCCGTGGCATGCCGGTGCAGGCGCAGATCAAGTGCTTAATCTCGATCTGCTGAGTGATGGCCTGATCGGCAAGCTTGAAATTGGGATAGACCTTGGTTACAGGCTCATCCCACTGCAGCTTTTTCTCATCGACCAATTTGGCCAAGAGCAGGGTTGTCATTCCCTTGGTGTTGGAAGCTGCCATAAAAAGCGTGTTGGCATCGACGCGATCCGGTTTGCCGAGTTCCTTCACACCGATGCCACCTTCGTACACAACTCTGCCCTGATCGATCAAGGCGAAGCCCACGCCAGGCACGTCGAGCTTCTTCATGGACGTTTCGATGAAGCTGCGCAAAGCTTCGATCCGTTCCTCAGTGAGAGGCAACGGCTTGCGCCCCGCGAACGATTCACGCTGATAGCCTTTCGGACGAGCGCTTCCCACGATCAAGTTGATCTGAGCGCCGCGTTTCCCGAACGTTGCATCGGAACCGTCCAGAAGCATCACGTTCCAGGTATCACCCGCGCGGCGTGCAATCGCTATCACCACCGCCTTCTCGTTCGGGGAGGTTTCGTACAAAAACTGCTTCCCGGCCGTCCATCCATCGCGATCGGGCATATCAACCGAGGCACGCAACGGCCTTGAAAAGCCCGGTTTGTAAGTGGTCCATGCCTGCTGGACCGCGGTGGCGGCGTCCGGCGCCTTTTCGTCCAGAACCACAACGTGAGTGTCGCCTTCTGGCGCCAGGATAGAAATGGCGGGTTGACTAGACGAGACAGACCATCCCGCCGGCGTGGCGAAGGTCACGCCCGCAGCAGTTACTTGCGGTATATTCTTCGCGCCGGAATCCTGGGGCAAGAGGTGATTGGGCGCACAAATCCCGATCAGGACGGATAACCACAATGCACGGACTCTGTTGGCCATATGGGGCAATTGTAGTGCCGGCGCGTGGGGCGGTCAATTCAATACGGGACGGGTAGGGTCCGCCGCTGATCTCTCCTCTGATTCCGAATTACTTCGGCTGGTAGGTATTCACGACAATCTCGCAGGGGTATGCCACAGACGTCGCCAACATGAGTGGACAGCGATCCTTGAAAATTCGCATGCCATTCCCGATCGCCACAGGATTGACGAAGAGATTGAACTCATCGATCAACGCGTTCTCAATCAAGGAAGAGACGAACGTGGCGCCTCCGTACACGATGAGGTCCTTCCCCGAGGCTCGCTTGAGTTGGTTTACGGCATCCTTTAGCTCGCTGTTTTCCACACGCACGTTTTGCCCATCAACTGCGCGCAGCGTCTTGCTGAAGACGACCTTCTGGAGTTCCACCATTTTGCGGCCAAACGAGTATTCCGGGTTTTCCGGTTGTGTGATCACCTGTTCCCAATATTTGATGAAACCAGGCGTCATCTTTCTACCCATTAGGATCGTGTCACTCGTGTCGGCCAACTGATGGATGATTCCCTTGACCTTTCATCCATATCCCAGGTTATCCAGTCCAGTTGCCCCTCCGGTCCGGCCACAAAGCCGTCAGCGGTGATCTGCACTTGCAGTTTCAGTTTTCGCATGTGTCTCCTTCGGTTTTTTTCAGATTTCCGACTTGCCGCGCCGGCGGGATTGACGCTTCACCGGCTGGTCCGCAACGCTGGTCTTGATGCGTTCGAGACAATCGGCATGTAGTTGCGTGCTCCTGACGATGAAGTCCTCAATGATTTTCAGGTCCCTGGAATCATAGGTCGACCAGAGCTTAAACATCTCCGCTTGCATGGGCGCATAGACGGCTTTGATTGGTTTAATTGCGTCCTCTCGAATACGAACAATCTGCCGCCTCCTATCGTTCGGGTCAGCTTCACGGACAACGTATCCTGACTTAACAAGGCGATCGATCAGGGCCGTTGTCGATCCTGAAGACAGGCCGGTGGCCTTGGATAATTCGCCAGCCGAGCACGCGCCGCCGCGCAGATAAATAAGGTCGAGACTTTCGAGATCCGTCTTGTGAATCCCGAAAGCGTTCGCGATCACGTCGCTTGCCAGTACGCTCTGCGCTCCCATGCGCCGGACGGCAACGCCGAGGCGTTCGATCAACTCCCTTGAAGATTTTGGGGCGCTCTTTGCCATTCCGTCACCCGCGGCAGACAATCGATACCGCGAAAAGCAGCGAAACGCAAGTCCAGAGATCAAGAGGAAAGCGGAACCTGCTTCGGCGCGACCACTTCCGGGCTGCGGCTTCCTCGATGGAGGCAGCTTTTTCAAATGCAAGCGCTTTGGGGATGAAATCGAGCGCGGACCAAATTCGCATTGCGGCGTGGCTGCCGAGCGCCATCAAGAGCCACAATCGGAGAGCCGGGTTATTCCAGGCCCAAACGAGAGAAACAATCAAGCTGAGCTCAAAAGCAGTGTGGGCCGGAATCCAGAATCGTTTGCGCGATATTCCCCCTCGATTGGGCTGGATCAAATCCAGCCGTTTGGGCCAGAAGGGATCCACCACAAGAAATTCGTACAGGCCACCGCCCAATGAGAGCAAAGCGAGCGCCGCCGCCACAATAACGGCCAGCTCCAAGAAGGAATTGGACATTGTGCAAACACCTCACAATACCTCTACCATAAAGAGTCTTGATAATCAAGATATGTTTCCTGCCCGCCGACTGGGCCGGTTTGTTCAACTTGTTTACTGCTTAGAAAGCGTACCGGAGTAAGAGCTCTGCGCCAGTTGCGCAAACGCTGCGAGCAGTCGCCCCCAATCGCCTTCCGCCTCAAAGATGCGCCGGATGAGCCCGGCATTGATTACCAATACTTCTCGGCCGGCCGTATCTCCACCGCGCCCCCCAGCCGCGCCGCTGGGATGCGCGCAGCCAGCGCGATCGCAGCCTCCATACTCTCGGCTTCGTACACGGCGAACCCACCTGCGCCTTCGGCTTGGTAGGTACCGTTTTTGACCTGGGTCTTGCCGTCTCGCACTTGCACCGTCCTCGCCGCATCCGGTAGCCCGAGTGGAAGCCCGGGCGTCATTCCCTCGATTTTATTGAGCTCCGCATAATCCGCGTAGATTGTCTTCTGTTCCGCTTCGGACAGCGCCTTCCAGCGATCCGAACCGGGCAGCGGTGTGGACCCTTGATAAACCAGTAATACGAATTTCATGTCATTCACCTCTACCCACATGACGGATCGCAAAGCCGGAATGTGACCTTTCGGAGACCGTTCTACCCTCTTCTCATGGACCAGGCGGGCCGCCTTTGGGAAGAAAAACCCAGGAGAGGACGAACAGCGCGATAACCATCAGAGTTGGAACCATCCATCGAACATTGCCTCGATCAGCGGGGGAAGGTGGTGGCGCTGACAAGCGGCGTGCTGGTGGACGCAGAGCCCATGAGGCAATTGTGATCACCGCAAAGACAGCGGGGCCGCTGATTCCGGGCGTCATGATGGACCCTATGCCGGTGTATCCGGCGAGAAAATGGGAGGCTGCCGCGCCAGTGTAGTTGAACACGGCCCCGGCGTATGCCCACTCTTTGAGTCGCTGCAAGCCTGGAAGAAACAATACCATCGCAAACGGAACTTTCCAGGCGCCAAGGATGGTAGCAAGATAAATGGGATAGCCAAGATGGGTCAATACAACTCGGACATACTCGATCCGCAAGAGGCCCCAGATTGCTCCAGCCGTCATTTCAAAGGCGATGATGAAGGTGCATATCCAATAGGCGATTGTCCGAATGCTTTGCAATGACTTGCCCGGCCCCCAGGCGCCTTGAAGGTAAGCCGTCGGGCCTCCCTTTCGCTCTTTCATGGTTGGTTGAACCTCCTTCAAGTCACATTCATCGGATTTCCTTCGTCATAGTGGTGACGGATCACCGAAACAGAATGTGACCGAATGACTGGCCGCGATTGGCTAACGGAGAGATTTGAGAAGAAACGGCGCCATTTACGCGCGGTTGCCTACCGCATGCTCGGCTCGCTGAGCGAGGCGGACGATGCGGTGCAGGAAGCTTGGCTGAAGCTCAGCCGCTCAGAGACTAGCGCGATTGAAAACCTCGACGGCTGGCTCACGACAGTGATTGGCCGCGTGTGTCTGGATGTATTGCGCTCACGCAAGTCCCGGCGAGAGGAGTCCCTCGAAGCGCATGTTCCGGACTTAATTGTGAGCCGTGAAGATGGGATGGACCCTGAGCAGGAAGCGCTGGTAGCCGATTCGATCGGCATCGCTCTCTTCGTTGTACTCGAAACATTAGCTCCCGCTGAACGGCTGGCATTTGTGTTACATGATATGTTTGCAGTCCCCTTCGAGGAGATTGCCTCTATCGTTGGATGCTCTTCCAGCGCGGCAAGGCAACTCGCCAGCCGGGCGCGCCGCAGGGTGCGCGGGACAGCCGCGATTCCCGATGTTGATCTTAAACAGCAGAGAAGAGTTGTGGATGCCTTTTTCGCTGCTGTTCGAGACGGCAATTTTGACGCGCTTATCGCGGTGCTCGATCCCGATGTCGTGGTTCGAAGCGATCACGGCACAGTACGAGAGATTCGGGGCGCGCGCGTTGCGGCCGAAGGCGCATTCATGTTCTCGCATCTAGCCCAGTGGGTCCAACCAGTACTCGTCAACGGCGCCGCCGGGATTGTGTCGCGGCTTTCCAACGGCAATATATTTGCGGTCATGTGCTTTACAGTGAAAGGCGATACAATCGCCAAAATAGATGTGATTCGTAACCCCGATCGCTTGCATCGGCTTGACCTCGCCAACCTGAATTGACTTGCGTGACTGTACACTAGTTGCGCGGGGTTTAGGGACATTCAACCGGAGAAAAGAACGGGCATACAGCCTGCCGCCTCGCTATCCACCCCCGCCGCTACAATTGCCGCACGACTCGATCGCCTCCCCGTTACGCCCACCATATGGAAGTTCGTTATCCTGCTCAGCCTCGGCTTTTTCTTCGAGCTCTACGACCTGCTGTATTCCGGCTATGTCGCGCCGGGACTCGTCAAGAGCGGCATTCTGACGACCACCACCACTAGCTTTTTCGGCATGACTGGTGTGGCCAGCTTTATCGCATCTTTGTTTGCGGGACTCTTCGTCGGCACGATGGGCTGCGGGTTTCTTGCCGACCGCTTCGGCCGCCGCGCCATCTTTACATATTCGCTACTCTTCTACACATTCGCCAACCTGATCATGGCGTTTCAGAACACCGCCGCCGGTCTGAACTTCTGGCGCTTCCTGGCGGGTGTGGGTATTGGCGTGGAATTGGTGACAATCGGATCCTATATCTCCGAACTAGTGCCGAAGCACATTCGCGGACGCGCCTTCGCCTGCGAGCAGGCAGTCGGTTTCTTGTCCGTGCCGATTGTGGCGTTCCTCTCTTATTTACTTGTGCCTCACAAGCCATTCGGCCTGGATGGTTGGCGATGGGTTGTCCTCATCGGTGCGCACGGAGCTGTTTTTGTCTGGTTCATTCGCCGCGCATTGCCGGAGAGCCCGCGTTGGCTGGCCCAGAACGGCCGCCTGGCTGAAGCCGACGCGCTGCTGTCGAAATTGGAGTCGGTTATCGAAGAAGAGTTTGGCGGCCCGCTCCCCGCCCCCACACTGCACGACCCGGTAACCACGCGCCGCACGTTTCGCGACATGTGGGCCGCACCCTACGGCAGGCGCACCGTCATGATGAGTATCTTT
>JAICIH010000042.1 GCA_025924475.1 Bryobacteraceae bacterium | reverse complement strand
TGTGGGCGGTCCTCCGGCCCGCGCGCACGCGCCACCGGCGCGGGATTTGTCACGGGCGCCAGACCCCAATGGCTCAAGCCATCGATGAATCCGGGGTAGACAATCAATCCGGAGCCGTCGATTACCCACGCATCCTGGGGAATCGCGAGACCTGCCCCGACGTCCTGAATCAGACCGCCACGCAGCAGCACCGTCGCCTTCGGCAGATCTTCGCCGCTGACGGTTACCACTCGTGCATCTTTTATGGCAATAGCCGACGGAACTTCCGCCCGCAGGCTGGCGCAGGCGGCCAGCAGTGTGACGGCAACCGCAAGTCGCGAGCGCCGCGCGCCGAAACGGACGCATATCATGGGAAGCCGCTATTTTCCCATATCTGCAGGCGTTTCGCCGAAGCCGCGGTTTTTTTAATCCGTTTGCGGCCGCGGCGGATTCGCCCAATGGCCCGATTCGTCGCGCCCGCTGACAATCACGCCCTTTGCATTCCAACCGAGCCCGGCCCGCACAATCGTTGGGCAATACCGCAGCGTCAGCCCGCAGCGCCGTTTCTTCGATTCATTCGCTTCCGATCCATGCAGCAGCAAATCACTGTGGATCGAAATCTCTCCCGCCTTTAGCTCCACATTGACGGGCTCTCCCAGGCTCTCGGCGCCAGTTACGGTTTGATTCAAAACATTGCTTTCATCGTTCTCGCTGAGCGTGTAAGTCAAATGTCCCAAGTGGTGTGAGCGGGGGATGTAGCGCATACAGGCGTTTTCGACACTCGCATCGTCGATCGCAAGCCAAGCCGTTACGGCCATCGAAGGCGTAAGCGGCCAATAGCTGGAATCCTGATGCCACGACACGCGCTTGCCGTCTCCGGGCATTTTGCAGAAAAAATGCGAGCCCCAGCCGACCACATTCTCCCCGAGCAAATCTTTAATGATGCTCACCAGGCGCGAGTTCGTCAGCATGTCATAGACGCGCCCGTGGCGAAGGTGCGCTGTAGCGATCGAGTAGCTGTCTCCGCCCGCTGCCAGCGTTTTCGCCAGCAGATCGTCGAAGTAGCGCCGGATGCCTGCAATTTCTTCCGCGTCGAAGATGCGGATGCCGCGCAGATATCCATCGCGATTGAAGGCTTCGATTTGCTGCCGCGTGAGCGTCGTCGGATGAGTAGTGGTCGCAGGATGGAAGCGCAGATCCCGCTCAATCGTGCTCAGGTCTTCGGTGGTCGGAATGAAATTGGGCGTAGCTGGCGAGTTCATGGTCTGATGCTGCCAGTCTATCGCCTTCCACTGTACAGGTAGGATGTCATCTATGACTCGCGTTCTTGTGATTGGCGGCACCGGTACCGTCGGCCGTGAAGTTGTCTCGCAATTACCCGCTCAGGGCGCGCAAGTCCGCGCGCTCGTCCGTAATCCCAGCGCGGCCCAATTGCCACCGCAAGTGGAAATAGTCCAAGGAGACCTCACGATCCCCGAGAGCCTGGACCAGTGCTTGCACGGCATGGATGCGGTGTTTTTGGTGTGGACCGCTTCGCCCACCGCCGTAGCTCCTGCCTTGGAGCGCATTGCCAGGCACGCAGCGCGCATCGTGTTCCTTTCCTCTCCGCACAAGACGGCGCACCCGTTGTTCCAGCAACCTAACCCTCTAAGAGTGCTTCACGGGGAGATTGAGCGGCTGATCGAGACTTCGGGGCGTCAATGGACCTTCCTGCGACCCGGAATGTTCGCAGCCAATGCCCGGAACTGGTGGGCGCCGCAGATTCGCGCCGGCGATGTCGTGCGTTGGCCCTATCTCGCCGCCCCGACGGCTCCAATCCACGAGTGCGACATTGCCGCGGTTGCGGTCCGCGCACTCTGCGAAGACTCGCACGCCGGAGCGGAATATGTTCTGACCGGACCGCAATCGCTGAGCCAACGCGAGCAGGTGTCGATTATCGGCCGCGCGATCGGCCGCTCGCTGCGCATCGAAGAGATCTCACCGGAAGAAGTGCAGCGTGAATTGCTCGCGATCATGCCTCCGCCAGCTATCAAGATGCTGCTCGATGCCTGGGCTGCGGCCATCGGGCAACCGGCGCACATGACGTCTACGTTCAGCGAGATCACCGGAGCACCGGCACGAACGTTTTTGGATTGGGTGACGGATCATGCCGAGGAATTTAAAAAGCGATTGTAAGTTGATTGCGAGAACGCGCAAACTCACACCTGATCCTCGGGTAAAATCTGACCAGAGCAACACCGCCGTGCGATTGCGTTTTCTCCTCCTGGTAGTCTTGGCAGCCCTCAGCATGTCGCTCGCCTGCGGTTCCCGCCAATCGGAAGAGGAACGCCATCGGCAAGCCAACACGCCAGCGGGGAAAGTGGGGCAGGCGGCGCATAAGGCCGCGGTCGAAGCAGGTAAAGCCAGCCGGAAGATTGGCCGCGAGCTAGGCCAAGCCGCCCGCGACGCGCATGCCGGCTGGAAGGAAGCGGCGCGCAAAGACCAGGAAAAGAAAAAGAAATAAAATCGCAGGCAATGAGTGGCTCTCCTCCGGATCCGCGCGATCTTTATCTTCGCCTTCACGCAGTGAACGTATATGTTCGCAACCAGGAGCGCAGCCTCCGCTTCTATCTCGATCAGCTTGGATTCGATCTCGCCTTCGATGGCCGTCTTCCCTCCGGCGATCGCTGGGTGGCCGTCGCCCCGCCTGATGGAGGAGCCGTGCTCTCGCTCATCGCGCCTGCTCCCACTGCCAGGGAATACAAGCTCATCGGCCGCGCCACTCAAGTCGTATTCGTTACCGAAAACGTCGCCGCCAAGTTTCGAGAGTGGAGCCAGCGCGGAGTGCGCTTCCGGTACACGCCGCGTCTCCGGCGCATCCACTACGATCCGGGAGTAGCATCCGCCGCTCCGCAAGCGGAGCAGGCGCCGGTTTGGGGCGGCATCTTCACGCGCTTCGAAGATCCCGATCGGAATTCGTTTTCGCTGGTGAGCTTCGATTCCATCAGCCGCGCCATTGAAGCGCAGCGCCGCGCCCGCGCGGAACAAATCGAATCCGAACGCCGCGCCGCGCAGGAGCTCGAAATCGCCAAACAGGTCCAGGCCCGGCTGTTCCCGCAAACGCTGCCTGTCAGCGCCACTCTCGAGTACGCGGGCCTCTGCATCCAGGCGCGCCAGGTCGGCGGCGATTACTACGATTTTTTGAACCTGGGCCAGGAGCGGCTTGGCCTGGTCGTGGGCGATATCGCCGGCAAAGGCATTGCCGCCGCGCTGCTGATGGCCAACCTCCAGGCGAACCTACGCAGCCAATGCGCCATCGCTTTAGATCAACCGGAACACTTTCTGCAATCGGTAAATCGCCTCTTCTACGAAAATACGGCCGACAGCGCCTACGCCACACTCTTCTTTGCCGAATACGATGGCAAGCGCCGGCGCTTGCGCTATGCCAATTGCGGGCACCTCTGCGCGCTCTTATTCCGGAAAGAGGATACGATCGAGCGCCTCGAATCTACCTGCTCCGTGCTGGGCTTATTTCAGGAATGGGACTGTGCGATCGGTGACTGCCAGTTGGCGCCGGGCGATACGCTCGCTCTTTACACCGATGGCGTGACCGAATGTTTCAACGATGCCGCCGAGGAATTCGGCGAACGGCGTCTGATCGAAGCCGTCCGCCGCCGCCCCGGATTGTCCCCGCAAGCTTTGCTCCAGTCTGTGCTGGAAGAGGTGCAGCGCTTCGGCTCCCGCGAGCAGTACGACGACATCACTCTGATCGTGGCGCAGTGCAAAGCGTAGATTGGAATTCTATTTCTCGCTCGGGCTGTCGTCCGCCTTCAGATCGCCGAGCGCATATTGAATGCCGGCGAGCATATGCGCCACAAACGGGCGAGAGAAATATACTTTTTCATCATGGCCGTGAGCTTCGTAAAACACGCGGCCGTTGCCGACGTGCTGGATGTAACTCAACGCGTAATCGCCGTCGGTACGGCGCGTGGCGGCCGGTTCTTTGGCTTTATCTTCCGCGCTCATTTTCTTGTAGTTGATGCTGGTCAGCACGTGAACACGTTTGCGGCTGAAAGAGTCTTGCGCGAAGGTGTAGGTTTCATCAACGATGTCATAGCCGCGGGCCGGGAACATAGAGGTAAGTGGGCTGTCGGGATCATCGATCTTGACGGGAATCAGAGTCGGGTAGGTCCAGTGGAATTTGAAGAAGCCGCCGATCATTTCGTTAAATTCCGGCCAAGTGCCGGTTGGGGCCACAGGCGCCGCACCGGGTGAAGGCGGGCGCGAACTGGTGTGGTAGGAATCCGTGGCGGCATGAATGCCGGCGAGCCCCTTTCCGCCTTTCACGAAGTCGAGCAATGCCTGCCGGCGCGCTTGAGTGGCGGTTTTATCGTTGGGGTCATCCAAAAACTCGCCGGTGGTGCTGTCCAGGAAAATCGCATCGTATTGTTTGAGATTTTCGGCATTGATAGCGGCGGGATCGTAAGTGATGGTGGTCATCCAGGCGCCGGTCTTGTCACCGAGATACTCGACCATCTTTGAGGCCAGCGGAATCGATGTATGCACCCAGCCGGCGGCTTTGCACAGCACGAGCACATGACGGAGGCTTTGAGGTGTTGCCATCGGCTTGTCAGGCAAGGCCGCCATCATGGCCGAGACATCGGACGGATTGGCGAACTGCTTTTGCGGGCAGCCGTGGCTGAACCCGCCGCTAAATCCTTCCGGAGGACAAGGCTTTGCCGATTGGGGCTGCTGCGCGGAAAGGAGACTGCACAGCGACAAAATGGCGCCGCATGCGGCGATACTGCATTTCTTCATGATGATAGGAACTCCTGCTTCAAAAAGGCACTTGGCGGACATAGTGATCGTAACCTGTCTTGTTGGCCGTCAAAGTAATTTCGAGCCGTTCCGATCTATACGGATTGTAGACAAGTGCGGGCCGGAAACACACGATGCACTCGGCTCCGCGACGTCTAACGCTCGGGTAAACCAGCCCATTTGAGCCCTTATAGAGCAAGCTCTGCGCCAAGGCTTGTGAGGCGGCGTAACATTTCGGCACCGGCTCGGGTTGCAGGACGCGCGAAAATTTTTCCGGCGGATTCAGAACGTGAAAGTCCGCCTGGAAGTTCGCACGCCAATCGTCGTATGTGGAGACGTCGCGCGCAGGCCGGCGATTTGGCTCGTCCGGGACAACGATGTCGCTCAGCCGCCGGCTTTTGTGATAGACCACTTCGGCAACGGAGGCTTTCGCGGAGTCCGCGGCATACCAGGCGCCGCGGGTGTAATCGTTGAATCGGGACCCGGATACGTTTGCGTGAGTGTAGGCCGCGTTCACGATGTGGGCATTCGGAATGCCGTAGACCAGTTCGAACGTGCTGATTCCCAGAGATCCCCGCTCTTCACTCTGGACACGATCGTTTGTTGCACCGTCTAGTAGAACTAAATCTTCGAGCTCTTTGGAATCCCCGGCAATCTCGGAGAGCACGGTTCCACTCTCGCTATAACGCGATGGGATGAAACGGTGGGAAGTCTCCCAGTGAATGGAGCGAACCGGAGGATCGGTCAACGGCCGCCGCGCCAGGCATCCAACATCCGGCGCACCTGCAGCATTCCCGGCTGTCCCTGGCGAATCATATACTCAACCGGCGCACCGCCGGCGAACATCGATGCGCGATTGCCCAGCGTCACCCAGCGATCCGCCCACTTTTCGCCGAAATAGATATGCAGGGCCTTGTAGATGCCGATCGCCAGCGAAATGCGCAGTAATGTGTCCTGCGACAGTTTTTGTTTACCCGGTTCGCTCTTCCATGCATGGAAAGTAGAGGATGCGATGCCACCCAGCAGGCCACGCGCTTGCGATTCGGTGAGGTCCCATTTAGAGGCGATTTTTACAAAGGCTTTGATCGCACTGCCGCTTAATTGTTCGCGAACCTTCGCATCGGTGAGGTCCGGCGAGCGATCGAATGAGTAGCCCGCGATAACAGATGGCGGTTCTAGGACAACGGCCAAAGTAGTTCTCGATTCCGTATACTATTATTACCGAAATCGAGAACAATTGCAATCAGGGCTAAACCGGCCAAGGCGAGCGCGAAGCCGGCCGGCTCGGGGACCGATACGGGCGCGGCAGAGAACTGCACCTCAAGTTCGGTTGAGGATGGCGGATCGGAGAAAAATTCGAGATAGGCAGGCGTCGGGAGGAAATCGGCATAAAACGGATTCACATAACTTCCATCCGAAAGGGCGAATCCAAAACCATTTTTTGTTAGCTGGGGGCCGGGACCGGCAAAGATCAGGTTATCGACATCGAACGGTTCGTTACCAGGAATGGGCGTGCCCGTAGGTTGAAGGCCGATGATGGTTGCGGCGTTCCGTGTTCCCGTTATGGCGGTGATCAGGTAGCCACCGTTTGCATCCGGCGTATCGACGGTGGTGAACGTTCCGGCGGCAATGATGCCGGAAGTGGAATAGTTCCAGTCCCACAGGATAGAAGCGTTGATTGGAAACGCTAGGAATACGACGGCGGCGATTCTCAGGAGCGATGGCATTTCGCGATGTTAGCAGGATTTGCCCTCCACGAACCGGGCGAGGATTGAGGTCTCGAAAAAATTAGGGACTCACTGAAGCGCCGTTCCGCAAGCTCATGAAAATACAATCGGCCTCAAGCAGGCGCGGCTGTCTGTACCTAATTTTTTTCACAAACCCTCACGCGCGCGGCTCTTTAACGAATTTGGCGAGGATGGGCGTGTGATCGGACGGCTTATCAGACGCGCGAGGCGCTTTGTCGATTTCGCAACTCTCGAGGCGCTGAGCCAGGCCTTTCGTGATCAACAGATGATCGATGCGAATGCCGCGGTTGTACTCGAAGGCTTTGCGGTAGTAGTCCCAGAAGGTAAAATAACCGCCTTGGCCGGGATGTAGAAAGCGGAACGCGTCCGTGTAGCCGAGTTCCAGGAAAGCGCGGTAACGAGCGCGGGGCTCGGGCTGAAACAGTGCGTCGTGCATCCACGACGCGGGTTTGTGGCAGTCGATGTCTTCGGGGATAACATTAAAGTCGCCGCCGATGAGCGTTGGCGTTTCACTCTTCGACCAAATCTGCATTTGCCGATGGAGCCGATCCATCCAGTCCAGTTTGTAGAGGAATTTATCGCTGCCGACAGGGTTGCCGTTAGGAAGGTAAATGTTGACGATCCGAATGCCATCGATGATGGCTTCAAGGAATCGCGCGTGACTGTCCGTTTCATCGCCGATGAGCGTGGTGGAGACGATGTCGATCGGCTGGCGGGACAGTATGGCGACACCGTTGTAGCTTTTCTGGGTGACGGAGGCGCTGGAATATCCGAGATCCTGGAAGAGTAGCGATGGGAATTCGGCGGCTTTTAATTCCTGCAACAGAAGAACGTCGGGATTGTGGGTGGTGATCCAAGTTCTTACATGCTCCAGGCGGGCACGGATGGAATTGACGTTCCAACTGGCGATGAGCATAAGGACCCATCATCGCAATTGCAGGCCGCAACCGTAACTGTAACGGACTGTGAAAAAATTAGGGACTGACTGAAGCGCCGTGGCATAAGCTACTGAGAAACAAGATTCCTGAATGCAGGCGCGGCTGTCTGTACCTAATTTTTTCACACACCCCCTATGGAAACGGTGGCGGCCTGCGTAAGAAAAATGAGCGGGCGCGTTTGCGGCCTAGCGCGAAGCGCGGGCGGCCTGCTGGCGGATCTGGGCGTGGAGCGTGATGGTGCTTCCCGCATTCACCATCAGATTGCGCTGCCACCGGCCGGCGCTATTGCCCACTGACACCTGATGCGGTCCGGCGGGAAGAGTAATGGTGGTGGGAGTGCTGCCGACGAAGGCTCCGTCTATTTCGATGTCCGCGCCATTCAGGTCTGATGTGATAGCCACCGAGGCAGAACCGCTGGCGGGCGCCGCGGCGACACCGGCGCCCACAGGACGCGCATCACCCGCGATTTTCAACACATGATCCTGGTCAGTGAAGGTATCGAATACCATGCCTTTATTCAGGGTGATGTCCTTGCCTTTCATGAGCAGGAAAGCGGGAGCGGCGGGCCAGAACAGAACGGCGGCTCCGGCGGTGATGACGCCCGTGCGGACAGCATGGCTTTCCCCGTTTTTCTTCGTTACGGTGTAGCGCAGCGGCACCCATTCACCGTCCATGGTGCGCACGCGGTCAATGGAGAAGTCGAGCTTCCCTGCCCGGCCCATGTGGCGCTTTTCCTGCGCTTCGGTGACAGTGCCGGTCACGCGTGCTCCGTCCGCAATCACGACCTGACCGTTTACCTTGACGGCTTCAGTGACGCTCAGCTCGACCGATTGCCCTTCTTCGGCGGTTGCCGAGGAGATGCTTTGGTCGAGCCGCACACGCAGCTTGGTGCCATCGGGAATGGTGACCTCGGCGGCGGCGAGGCCGGCCAAGAGGAAAAAAGTGAGGGTGGTTTGGATCTTCATTTCGTTACTCCTTAGAAGCGCAAAGGGCGCGAATGCACGCCGCCAGACAACGAAGGAACTCGCTGACTCTTCGGCGGCGCGCTTGATATCGCGCCCGTTTTGCGCGTGTTCCTCAAAAACTGTCCGGCGTAATTTGCCGTGCACTGTTACACGCGGAAGAGAAACGAAATTCGGCTCACTTTTTTTGCGAGGATTACTCCAGATGCACTTCCTTGAGCCAGGCGAGGAGCGCTTCCGGCCAAGCCGCAGAGGTCTTGCCGGATTTACGAATTCCGAAGCCGTGGCCGCCGGAGGAGTAGATAAGAAGTTCGGCAGGCACCTTGGCGGCATGAAGCGCGGCGAAGAAACGGGTAGCGTTCTCGGCGGGATTTACGGTCGGGTCATCGGCGGCGGCGACTAGAAATGTGGGCGGTGTGGCGGCGGTGATGTTCAGAACTTTAGGGATAGCGGGATAACCGAGGACCAGGAAATCCGGCCGGGCATCGGGCGGCGCAACCATGCCCATCATGGCAGCGAGATGGCCGCCGGCCGAAAATCCCATCATGCCGATAGCGTTGGGCTTCAGGTTCCATTTGGCGGCGTTTTCGCGCGTGAGGCGGACGGCGGCTTCGGCGTCCTGTAGGGCCACGTGAATACTGGCCGCGACCTGCTGCAGATCGGTTAGCGATTGGCCTCGCATGCTACCCGGCAGACGATACTTCAGGACGACAGCAGCGATGCCGGCCGTGTTCAGCCAGCGGGCAACATCGTGACCTTCTTTGTCGATAGCCAGATGCTGATAGCCGCCACCGGGAGCGATGACGATGCCTGTGCCGTTCGCTTTGTCCTTGGCGGGCAGATATACAGTGACCGATGGTTGCGTGACGTTCGAGATGGCGCGATCGACAATTCCGCCTATTCCGCGTTCTTCGATCTTTTCCGGAGGGGCGGCAGGGTCAACGGGATGATCGAGAGGCAGCAGGATAGTCTGTTGGGCAACGAGTGGCAACGCGAAGCACAACAGAAGCGCGGTTTTCATATCAGAGATAGAATACATGCGCCGTTCAGGCGCTTTTAATCCGGCCTAGGCAGAAATTCGCTCCAGCCATCCGTCTCGCTTGCCATGAGGGATTCCGAGACGCTTACGCTAATCTAGGGTGAAGATCGTCTGTCGTCCGACGTAAGCACACTGCGAATGATCGGCGCAGACAGCCGCGCCGCCTCAACAGATGGATGTGACGAACTATCTCTATAGAGCATCTGACCGTCGCTTGAATCATAAGTGCACATCTTGCCAGGACAAAAGACGTCTATCAGGTCAACAACCGTAATTTGTTTTTGCTTACGAAGAGTGGTTAACGTCTCGTGCAATTTGGCGCGCCGCTGTAGCGTCTGCTGTTTTGAAATAAAATGGCAAGAACCACCGAAGGGCCTAAACCACTGACCTTTCGCAATCGAAGGTTCACACTTTGCTTCGCGAGCAAATGGAAGCCCGTCAAGCACCACGAGTCTAATTCCGCGCTCGGAAAGTTGGCGGGAAAGCTTAGTGAGGCCCTCACTTAGCTGCCCCAAAAACTTCTGCTCAGAGATATTTGACGTGCCCTCTGGCAAATCAGTCGCGAGGTCATTCACGAGGAAAACAGAATCGCCAGTTCGAAGGTGAGAAAAGAGTGCTGGGACTACTTCATCCCAATAGTAGTTATTTGCCTTATCCCATGCTGAATGATTTGGAACTTCTGCAACAGGGGAGAGGCCAAATGCGGACGTAATAGTGACTGAGTATTTGTCAGTCAGCACCAACTCGTCGAATGCCTGAACAAAAGCTGCCGAAAACGAATTTCCTATAACAAGTACTCTATGTTTTGCACTTGAGAAGTTGCCAAGTGTGCATCCATCAATCGAAATAATCTTTCCTACTTGGGCATTGTCCGTGAGAACGCACGCTTCTCCGCGCCAGGACGATGACTGATCCGGTAGCGAATAATTGTCAGTAAGCGACTGTGCCCCCGGAGCGACCAACTTTGGTAGCTTTCCGGTGTAAAGCCTTCTACCAAACGGTCTGGCCAGAACCAATAACAATCCAGCAGCACACGCAGAAGCAGTAATTCCATAGAAAATAGGCTTCCAACGGATAGGAGACCACTTGGCGTGCCGCATCGGAACCTCGACATATCTGTAGGACATCGCGGCAAGAAAGAGCATCAGCCCCCCCTGTAAAGGGGCCGACCACCAATGTATACCGACCGTCCACCGGCCAATTACCAAAACGGGCCAGTGCCAAAGGTAGAGCGAGTAGGAAATACGACCTACATAAACCGCGGCCGGATGCGCCAGAGTGTTATAACCAACGGTCTGCGGGTGTAGAGAAGCGATCAGCAATGCGGTCAGCAGCACGACTGCCATGGTCGTGTACACAGAATACTGAGCGGGGACAAAGAGAGCGGTGGCAAGTGAAAGCAATATAACGAGCGAAGATACCTGCCTCACCGAGGCGATTACAAAGCGTTGTGCATTGTTAACTGCCACAAAAACTAGGGAGCCAGCGCTAAGTTCCCAAAACCTGGCCGGCATCAGAAAGAATGCTGCCGAGCTTTGAAGCATGCTTTCTCGCACAAACAAAATGAGTGAGCAAAACGCTAGTAACCCGAGAACACCGATCAGGTTACGCAATCCCTTACTATGCCGACGAGTAAACCCTGTAAGCCAGAATATTATGGGAAAAAATAGATAAAACTGCTCTTCCACGCCCAATGACCAGGTGTGGGTAAAGGGGTTGAGTTCCGCGGAAGGGCTAAAGTAATCAGTCGCCCGCTGTAGCAGATAGATGTTGGATAGTCCGAAAAGTGCCGCTCCGCCGGTTCTAAGGGAAACCCGTGGATTAGGATCAAAAAGACATATCAGGAAACCTGTCGAGAGTAAGCAGAGAATAAGGGCTGGAACCAGCCGTTTCACACGCCTTGAATAGAAACCGACGATGAAATCGGCAACGTGTCTGGCTGAGCTGTTGTAGAGAGACGAAGAAATGACATAGCCGGAAATTACAAAAAATATGTCGACTCCCAAATAACCACTAGGGAGCAGCTTCCCGTTGAAGTGATCAATGATTACGGAAATGACCGCCAGCGCTCTAAGGCCGTCGATCTCAGGGCGATAGTCAGATTTTTGAAAGGCGCCGTGTGCGCTCATGTGGTTGGCATTAAACAGAGTGCCTTCTTCCTTAATTCAGACTGCAAATCTCATTATCGTAAGGGGCTGAGAATCACCATGAGTGGACGCGATTAGTTGCCGCGAATTGAGCCCAGGGTCAAGCCCGAGCGGAATGAGCATGGTCGAGGAGCCCAGCTATTCGGTTTTCGCCCTCACAGATCCGTACGTGCGGATTTCCATAAACGGCTGAGAATCACCAGGGAGGGGGGTCAATTAACGACTCGGGCCCGGTGGATGCCACCCTATGTAACCGCTTTTATCTGTTGGTCGGGGCGGGGCGCTTTGAACGCCCGCCCCCTGTGCCCAAGGCAGTGAGGCGGACGGCGGCTTCGGCGTCCTGTAGGGCCACGTGAATACTGGCCGCGACCTGTTGCAGATCGGTTTGCGATTGACCCCGCAGGCTGCCCGGCAAACGATACTTCAGGACAACGGCAGCGATGCCGGCGGTGTTCAGCCAGCGAGCGACGTCGTGCCCTTCTTTGTCGATAGCCAGATGCTGATAGCCGCCACCGGGAGCGATGACGATGCCTGTGCCGTTCGCTTTGTCCTTGGCTGGCAGATATACGGTGACCGATGGTTGCGTGACCTTTGAATTGGGGCGATCGGCGATTCCGCCTGTTCCGCTTTCTTCGATCTTTTCCGGTGGGGGCGGCAGGGTCAACGGGATGATCGAGAGGCAGCAGGATGGTCTGTTGGGCAACGAGCGGCAACGCGAAGCACAACAGAAGCGCGGTCTTCATATCAGAGATAGAATACACGCGCCGATCAGGCGGGCCGCTGAGTTGCGGCTATCAGCTGGCTCAGTCAGGCAACAGGAATTCCTGCCAAGAAAGCTGCGCTTGAGTACCGCTACTACTACTTCTCAAGGGCTAGTAACCTTCCCGTGTTTTGCACGCTAAGATCGCACCATGTTCCAGGGGATGTGGTTCGTAGTGTCGTTGGCGTGCGGATTAATCATACTGCGTTTAAGGGCAAATCGTTAGCCAGGCAAGATACTTCGGTCTAGTTAGATAGCAAGCTTGGTCGGGGCGGGGCGATTTGAACGCCCGACCCCCTGCGCCCAAGGCAGGTGCGCTACCAGGCTGCGCTACGCCCCGACATCTCGTTTGTTTGATTTTAAACCACGCTGGCGCCAGAACCACGGAACAGACTTGCGCTTCGGCTGCACAAATTAGCGTTGCGATGAAATCGAGGGCTGGAGATTTGCCTTTTGAATGGCGAGAAAATTAGACAGGGGAGCGATCCCTTCGCTTGGCGCAACGTCGGCGAGCGTGCACCCGTCGAGCACCTGCAAAAAGGCCTTTAGCGACTCGTTGAGTACCCCGCGCAACTTACATATGGGCGCAATCCGGCAAGTGTTGGTCTCGGGGTGGAAACACTCCACGATCCGAAAATTGGGCTCGGTCTTTCTTACAACCTGCCCAATGTTGATTTCCGAAGGAGGCCGAGCAAGAGAAAGACCGCCGGAGCGGCCAACAGATGCCTTAATGAACGAATGCGCCTGCAGCGTTTGAACCACCCGGACAAGGTGATTGCGAGAGATCCCATATGCCTCACTGATTTCCTGCGTGGAAACCGGACGATCCCTGTGCTCAGTAAGGTACAACAGGACACGCAGCGAATAGTCAGCATGAAGCGTGAGGTCCATCAGGAGACTCTCCTAGAAGACAGGCTAAATTTGCATCCGACATCTATATTATCGCGGCAACTGTCAACCGCAGCCGGATTCGTTTAGTTCCGTTTTTCAGATGGGCCGCTTTGGACGATGTAAGGCTTTAGCGATCCGACAATGGCCATTACCTGATTTTTCTCTTTCTCAGGTACTTTCAGTTGCTCGAGTTGCGCCACGAGATCCTGCGCCACGGCATTGAACGCTTCACTGGTAACGCCCCGGCCTCGATGGGCCGCGATCATATCGGGTCCAGTGTATTTGCAAGGCCCTCCAAAGCTGGCGCAGAGAAAAGTCGCCAGTTTTCCTTTATAAGCATTGGTATTCTCGTTGCTCGCGGCAGCATGGGTGAACCATTTATTGACACGATTATCCGCAAGAATTCGATCGACGAGGCCATTTGCAACAGCTTCTATTGCGGGCTGTCCGCCTAACCGCTCATAAAGCGTTTTTTCAGCGTCCGCACCTCGCGCCGTCAGTCCGCCAATCAGTAAAAATGCCGCCAGAACGGCCGGCAACCATCTTCGCATCTACAGTTCTAATTCCTTTCTCAACATGAAAGTGGCTGTTCCAGCCACGCTAAATATGTATGCATTATGCATAATTTGGCGAAAACAAGTCAAGCATTTCGAGTGTTTTTGGAGGTCTAAAGTCACCCGGCAACAAGTGCCGATGAGAGTAGCGAGGATTCATGAAATCACTGGCTCTCCTGGCGGCGCTGTTTTTGATTGGGTTTAGCCGTCTGCCCGCGCAAACCATCAGTCCTGTCAGTGCGAATCTGCCACTCGAGAGCTCGGCGTTTGTGGCCCCACGCATTTCGATTGCAAATGTGGAAGAAGACCGGCACGAGCGGCGGCTCAAATATCTTTGGATCGCAAGCATTGTCGCCATGGCTGCCGGTACCGGCGCGGATGCAGCCACCTCCTGGCATAAGAGAGAGTCGAATGGCTTACTGGCCTCTTCGGACGGCACGTTCGGCACGAAGGGGCTGGCAATCAAGGCGGGCCTCGCAGGTGGGCTGCTCGTGCCGCAGATTCTGTTCCGCAAACACAGGGATTTGCGCACCGCATTTACCATCGGCAACTTCGCTCAGGCGGGAATTTTCACGGGCGTCGCCATTCACAACGCGGGCATCGCCCGGCCGCAGCAATAAGAAAACTGGCAATCGTGCCATGTCGCGGAGCCGATGGCTCTGGGTTCAAAGTCCAGCATCCAAATCCGCCAGGCGACCTCAAAAGACTCCAAGGCTTGCGACGCCTCTTTTACAAGGCGTTCACAAGGATCAACCGGAGCCATAACTTTGGCCCGCGGATTTATGCCAGAGTAATCGGAAGAAGAAAGTTGTGAACGATATCGTCTGGGAGACTGCGCATTCCGTTGACACAAACGTGAGTCAGGCTTTTGCCTGGAACTATATGACGACCGTGTCAAACTGGGATGATCCGCCAGCGCAATTCGAACTGAACGGACCGTTCGCGATCGGGTCCCCGGGCACGACTCGGTTTCCGGGGCAGGAGGCTATGCACTGGCACATTCTAAGCGTCAACCAACAAGAACGATACATTCTGGAAATGCCTCTGGACCGGGCAACTGTGTCGTTCGAGTGGAAATTTGAAGCGCTCGCGGCCATGCGAACCCGGCTCACGCAACACATTGTTCTCAAAGGAGAGAATGCCGCGGCATACGTGGCTCAAATGGAATCGGCGTTCAGTTCGAATCTCGCCTCGGGCATGAAAAAGATCGCAGCGGCCATGCAAGCGGCTGAGGACAGCGCCGGCTAGATTGCACTTTTGCGTTCCGGAAGCAGGCCAAAGACCTACTCTACTTTTGCTTTACTTCCTGACAAGCGGTTTGATTCTTGCCGGCGAGCGAATCCGAATACAAGGTGACGCCTCGTATACCGGCTTCCCACCAAATATACTGCCGGGCGGCATAACGCGCGCCAGAGCCGGAGATGACATTGGAAAAGATCAGCGACTTGCCGTTGATCGGCAGCACCGCCAGGCTATTCCCCGCTCCGTTCACATATTGCACTTCGAAATTTCCCGACGGCAGTCCGATAGCGGCGGCGTGAGAATCGCATCGATAGGTCCTCGTGTGCTGCACGATCGGATCGTTACCCGCGAGTTGTAGCGTGAGTTCGGCAGCCATGGCGCTGGCGGCGAGCCCTGCAAATACTGTGGTGTACCTCAATACTTTCTTTTTCATAAAACCAGTATGCTGATCTGAATGGGCGATCGCATCTTCTTTTGCTATTCCCGAGAGGACCAGGCGTTTGCGGTTCCACTCGCACAGGAGTTCAAGCAACGAGGCGTAAGGTGTGTGGCTCGATCAATGGGACATTCCAGCGGAAGCGGACTGGGACCAGACCATAGATAGAGCTCTGCACGAATGCGATCGGCTATGGCAGCATAGAAATCGGCGGTTGGTCACTGGACGGAAGCGTTTGGCGGCTTTTCGGACCAGCGGACGCGCAATAGTGTGGGACACTGACACGGGAAACCGGGTTGGCAGCTTTCGTGTAAGCTTTTTCGATGCGATTACAGATTAAATGGATGCCCGCTACCGAAAAGCCGCGTAAACAGGCTAAGTAAGCGTTTTCATTGAAGCCCGGCGTGGTATAAATGGCCTTCGCCCGATGCTGCTACCTTTCGCTCTCTTTTTACAAGCGGCTCCTGAGAAATTGCTGTCCCTCCACCCGGTGGACCTCGTCATCATCGCGTTGTATTTCGCGATGGTGCTGGGGATCGGCTTCTACCTGAAGCGCTACACCAAAACCGGCGAAGACTTTTTCCTTGCCGGGCGAGACATGACAGCGTGGGTGGCGGGGCTCAGCTTTGTCGCGGCGAATCTAGGCTCGCTCGAGCTGATGGGTTGGGCCGGCTCGGCCTATCAATACGGCATCCTGGCAACGCACTGGTATTGGATCGGCGCCATTCCCGCCATGCTCTTTCTGGGCCTGGTGATGATGCCGTTCTACTACATCTCGAAGACGCATTCGGTTCCCGGCTATCTGAAGCTGCGCTTCGGCGAGCCCGCGCGAGCGGTGTCGGCGGTTTCCTTCGCATTGATGACCGTGTTGATGAGCGGCATCAACATGTACTCGATGGCGCTCGTATTGAAGATCATTCTGGGTTGGGACATCAGCCTCAGCATTTGGATTTCGTCGCTGACAGTAGCAGCATATGTATTTTTGGGCGGTTTGCTCTCGGCGATTTTTAACGAAGTTTTGCAGTTCTTCTTGATCTGGCTGGGAGCGCTGGTGATCTCGATCTTGGGACTGATTGAGGCGGGCGGCTGGAGCGGAATGGTGCGGCGCATCCACGCCAACTTTCCGGATCAGGACTACACGCATCTCTGGCGAGGACTGGGAGATTTTACGTCAAACCCGATGGGCATCCATTGGACCGGCATCGTGCTCGGGCTCGGGTTTGTCATTTCGTTCGGCTATTGGACAACGGATTTCCTGGTCGTGCAGCGCGTGCTTGCCGCGCGCGACCTGCGCAGCGCAAAAATGGCGCCGATTATCGGCTCGGCTTTCAAAATGGCGGTTCCGTTCATCGTGATCCTTCCGGGATTGCTGGCGCTGGCGGTCCTCCCGGAAAAGCTGGTAGGCGAATCGATGGCGGGCAGCGGAGCGCATACCTACAACGAAGTGCTGCCGCTGATGCTGGCGCGCTATTGCGGGCCCGGATTGCTGGGCTTGGGCATTACCGCGCTGATTGCGGGATTCATGTCCGGCATGGCGGGCAACGTAAGCGCATTCGCGACCGTTTGGACGTATGATATTTACCGCGCCTTGATCCGCAAAACGGCATCGGATCTGCATTATGTCGCGATGGGGCGATGGTGTACCGTGATCGGCGTTCTGATCAGTATCGGTACGGCGTACTTGGTGATGCAGTTCCTCAGCATCATGGATTATGTGCAGGCGTTGTTCGCAACCTTTATTGCGCCGCTGTTCGGCACGGTCATTCTCGGCATGCTGTGGAAGCGCGCGACACCGGCCGGCGGATTCTGGGGCTTGCTGGTGGGAACCGGAGGCTCGCTGGCGATGTGGATCTGGCTGCGAACCGATCCGGCGGCGCTGAACTATATCGCACTTTCGCCGCATGCGAAGCCGATGGCCGAAGACATGTATCGAGCGTTGTGGTCCTGGATTCTTTGCGTGGCGGTTACGATCGTAGTCAGTTTACTCACCAAGCCGAAGACGCACCAGGAATTGGCCGGGCTGGTATATGGCGCGACCGAAATTCCATCAGAGGGCCATCTGCCGCTGTATCAACGGCCGGTTTTCTGGGCCGGCGTAGTGGGTTTGGTCTTCATAGTTTTGAACCTTATCTTCTGGTAGGTCACCTGCAATGCACGGCAAAGGTTCTCTCTCAATCTGGTTCTTCATCGGAGCGCTGTTGACTGCTTATGGCGTCCTCATTCTGGGCGCCGGGTTGTACGAGCTGGCTTCGCCGCCGCCGTTTCCTGCGGTTCTTGCCAATTTGCACGCGAGCATCTGGTGGGGCGCGGTGCTTCTAATCCTGGGACTGATCTATTTCATCCGTTTCTATCCTAAGAGAAAGTAATGCCTCAATTAGCTAATAAGCCGCGTCCCAAGCTGGGTCTGATCGTCGGCAATCGCGGTTTTTTCCCGGACCATCTTGCGGCGACCGGCCGTGAAGACATGCTGCGCATCCTCGAACAGGGCGGCGCCGACGTCATTGCGTTGACACCGGAAGAATCGAAATTCGGCGCGGTGGAAACATTCGAAGAAGCAAAACGCTGCGCCGCGCTGTTCCGAAAGCATCGCGATGCCCTGGATGGCGTGGTGGTGACACTGCCGAATTTTGGCGATGAACGCGCTATCGCCGATACGCTGCGCCTTTCCGAATTGTCCGTACCGGTATTGATCCAGGCCACGCCCGACACCCGCGGAAAAATGACGATTCGCGACCGCCGCGATAGCTTTTGCGGAAAGATGTCGGCGTGCAACAACCTGATGCAGTACGGGATTCCGTATTCGCTGACGACGCTGCATACCGAAGACGCGTCTTCGCCGGAGTTCGCCGAGGACTTGCAGTGGTTTTTGGGCGTATGTCGTGTGGTGCGGGGTCTCAAAGGGTTACGTGTCGGGTCCATCGGCGCGCGTCCGGCTGCGTTCAATACAGTGCGCTATAGCGAGAAACTGCTCGAAGCCAACGGGATTTCGGTGATCACGATCGATCTTTCAGAAATTCTGGGCCGCATTGAACGAATGAAGGACGATGATCCGCAAGCACGAGCGAAGCTCGAAGCGATGCAATCCTACGTCTCGACGCGGGACGTGCCCGCGCCTTCGCTGATGAAAATGGCGAAGCTCGGCGCGGTGGTCGACGGCTGGATGCATGAGACCGATGCCACGATCAGCGCTGTGCAGTGCTGGACCGCGCTCGAAGAATATTTCGGCGTGGTTCCCTGCACGGTAATGAGCATGATGAGCAACAATCTGATGTCGAGCGCCTGCGAAGTGGATATCGCGGGCGTGGTGGGCATGCATGCATTGCGGCTCGCGTCCGAAACGCCCAGCGCGCTTCTCGATTGGAACAACAATTACGGCGAGGACCCGAACAAAGCAGTTTGCTTCCATTGCAGCAATTTACCCAAGCATTTCTTTGCCGATTTCAAGATGGATTTTCAGGAAATCATTGCAGGGACGGTGGGTAAGTTGAACACGTTCGGCACGGTAGTGGGCCGGGTGAAGTCCGGCGCGATGACCTATGCGCGTGTTTCGACCGACGACCGCGCCGGCAAAATTCGCGGCTACGTGGGCGGCGGGCGTTTTACCGACGATCCGCTCGAAACGTTCGGCGGCGCGGGCGTGGTGGAGATTCCGCGGCTGCAGGAGTTGCTGCGCTTCATCTGCGAGCGCGGGTTCGAGCACCATACGGCCGCGAATTTTTCCTCGGTCTCGGCGCAGGTGTATGAAGCAACCACGAAGTACCTTGGTTGGGACATGTACTGGCACAAAGCATGAGTACGATCGTCGCGGGAGTGGATTTCGGCACGCTGAGCGTGCGGGTGTCCTTATTCGATAGCGAGAAGGGTAGGCTTGGCTCTGGTATTGCCGAGTATCCGCTGCATCGAAAGAAGGACGATCCGGATCACGCGACACAGAGCCATGCCGATCACATGGCGGCGCTGGTGGAAGCCATGCGCAAAGCGTTGACGGAAGCGGGAGTCGCGGGCGAAACCGTTGCATCGATTGCGCTCGATACGACCGGGTCGAGCGTGATCCCGGTTGGCGAGAATCTCGAGCCGCTCGACGAATACTATTTGTGGTGCGATCACCGGGCCTGGCGCGAAGCGGCCGAAATTACGGAGAAGGCGCACGAGTCGGGCCTGCTCGCGATTAAGTGGTCGGGTGATGCGTATTCGTCCGAATGGGGATTTTCGAAGCTGCTGCACTGGCTGCGCCATAATCCCGATAAACGCGACAAGCTGGTGACGGCCTTCGAGCACTGCGACTATGTGGCGACGGTGTTATGCGGCATCCGCAATGTCGAGGATGCGCCACGCAGCATTTGCGCGATGGGCCACAAGTGGATGTGGAACGAATCGCTCGGCGGGTTTCCGCCGGAAGGTTTTCTCGCGTCCGTAGATCCGCTGCTGAAAGGCATTCGCGGGAAGCTGGGTGGAAAGTATCAGACTTCGCTTTCGCTCGCGGGGACGTTATCAGAAGAGTGGGCGGCAAAGCTAGGGTTGCGCGCAGGTATTCCGATTCCGGTAGGCGCATTCGATGCGCATTGGGATGCGATCGGGGCAGGAGTAAAGCTAGGCGACGTCGTCAACGTGATCGGGACTTCCACGTGCATTATCGGCCTGAGCGATAAAGCAAGTTTGATTCCCGGCGTCTGCGGCGTGGTGCCGGGTTCGGTAGATCCGCAGTTGACGGGCGTCGAAGCGGGCCTGTCGGCAGTCGGAGACATTTTCGAGAGCATCGCGAGCCGGGCCGGAAAAACCGCCGCCGAACTATCGCGCGGGCTGACGGGCTATCGAGCCGGTCAAACCGGGCTGCTGCGCATGACGTGGGACAACGGCGATCGGACGGTGTTGGTCAATCCGGAATTGGGCGGCATCACGCTCGGCTGGCATTTGACGAACACAGCCACCGATGAACTCTTTGCAGCGATTGAAGGAACCGCGTTTCACACGCGCGTGATTCTGGCGCGCATGGCCGAGTATGGCGCGGCGGTCGAACGGATTATCAATGGCGGCGGCATTCCGCAGCGGAACGACATGTTGAACCAGGTGTACGCCAACGTCCTGAATAAACCGATTTTGGTGCCGCAGGGCGATGTCACCAGCTTGGGTTCTGCGATCTTTGCGTTTCTTGCAGCGAAAGCATTTCCCTCGATCGACGAGGCGCAGAAGGCGCTGTGCCCGCCGCATCGCACGTTTCATCCGGAACCCAAGAGCGTGATCGTGTACGAGGAGTTGTTCCGGTTCTACAAACGTTTGTATTTCGCGTTCGGGAAAAAAAAGTCCGAAGCAGTCGCGGTGGGCGATGTGCTGCCGCAACTGAGGCAGATTGCGGCAGCGGCGAGAGAAACGAAATGAGCCGGCACGCCCTGCGCGAAGAAGTTCTCGAAGCAAATCTCGAATTGGTTCGGCGCGGGCTGGTCGTCTTCACATTCGGCAATGCGAGTGGCTACGATCCCGAGAGCGGGAAAGTGGTTATTAAACCGAGCGGCGTACCCTACGAGCAGCTTACTCCGGAGAGCCTGGTAGTCACGGATCTCGACGGCAAGATTCTCGAAGGCTCGCTGCGACCTTCGTCCGATCTGCCGACGCACTTGGCGTTATATCGCGCGTTTCCGGGCGTGCAGGGCGTCGTGCATACGCACTCGCGCTACGCGACCGCCTGGGCGCAAGCGGGCGTGGAAATACCGTGCCTTGGAACGACGCACGCAGATTATTTTTGCGGGCCCATTCCGATTACGCCCGCAATGAGCGCCGAAGAAATTCAATCCGGCTATGAGTGGAACACAGGACAGGTGATCATCCGCCGCTTTGGTGGAATCGATCCACTGCTCACCCCCGCGGTGCTCGTAGCGGGGCACGCGCCGTTTTGCTGGGGTGCATCCGTAACCGACGCCGCCCACACGGCAGTTGTCGTCGAAGAGATTGCGCACATGGCGTATTTAACAGTTACAATCCGCGCAGACGCTGAATCGCTATCCGACACGCTGCGCGACAAACATTTTCTGCGCAAGCACGGCAGCAGCGCCTATTACGGCCAAAAAAGCTAACTTAATCTGTGGCGCACGCACTCGTGCGTGCCGCGTCGAGACTCCTCTCGACGGCTACTTACCCGGCCAGCCTTCCGCTTTCTGAAGATCGCTGAACGCCTTTTCAAGCTTCTTCGCCAGCTTGATATCGAACGTGTGGCCAGCGTTCGCTTGCGCGCTGAATTGGGCCCACAGCATCGCAAATTTGTTGGCCTTCCGCACCAGATCCGATTGCAGCCATTCGGCCTGGCGGCGGCGCTCGTTCTCGGCGGGATTGTCTACATCCCTGGTGCGTTGATACTGCTCCAACTGAAGCGTCTCGGCTTCCCGCTCACCGGGAGGCTTTTGGGCGAAGAGCGGCGCAATTGTCAGAACAATTACGCTGGCTGCAATCGCCTTTTTCATTGCCGGTAGCAGGATTTTTTCATGGCTCGGATTGCTTGTAAAGAGAACGCAGTTTGGCGTACTAGCCCAACTCTCTAGTACCGGACGCTAGGCTAAGGAGTTGGATCTCTCGACTCCGCTGCAGTTTGTAAAGGGCATTGGACCGGCGCGTGCGCAGATGCTCGGCGCCAAGGGCTTGGAGACGGTCGCGGATCTGCTGTATTATGCGCCGTTTCGTTATGAAGATCGCAGTAACGTAAAGCCGATCCGGGAACTCGCTCCCGGAGAAAAAGCGGCAACAGTGGCGCGCGTGGCTACGGCAAAGCTGGCGGGCTTCCGGCGCGCGGCGCTGGGATTGTTCGAAGCCGTTTTCGAAGACGAGAGCGGGAACACGCTGCTGACGCGTTTTTTTCACGGCGAGCGCTATGCCGAGCGGCTCGTTCCGGGAGTGCGCGCCGCATTGTTCGGGAAAATCGAGCTAGATCGCGCGAGCGGACGCCGTTTAATCGTGCAGCCGGAGGTAGAGATTCTGTCCGGCGAGGAAGAAGACAACACGCTGCACCTGGGGCGGATTGTCGCGGTCTACGAAGCAGCGGGCAAGATCTCAACGAGGGTTTTTCGTGGGCTGCTCGACCGGATCCTGCGCGAAGTCGCATTGCCGGAGGACGCGCTACCCAAAAGCGTCAAGGAGCGTGTGGGCCTGCCGGATCTGGCCTCGGCGATACGGGAACTGCATCAGCCGGCCGCAGGGACGGATTTGCGGCTGCTGAACGAATTTCGCACGCCGGCGCAGACACGCCTGATTTTCGATGAATTCTTTTGGCTCGAGTGCGGGCTGGCATTAAAGAAGAACAAGGCGCGCGCGGCGGCAGGAATTTCGTTTGCCGTAACGGAAAGCGCCCGGACGCAGATAAAAAAGATGCTGCCCTTCCGGCCTACGGCCGCGCAGCGGCGTGCTATGCAGGAAATCGCGGACGACATGAAGCGCGCGCATCCTATGCATCGTTTGCTGCAGGGAGATGTGGGTAGCGGCAAAACGATTGTGGCGGCCCAGGCCGCGGTGATTGCGATTGAGAACGGTTTCCAGGTGGCGGTGCTGGCGCCAACGGAGATTTTGGCGGTGCAGCATCGCGCGTACTTCGAACGGCTGCTCCAGAAGTTGGGTTATCAAGTAGCGGCGCTGACCGGATCGGCAGGTGCACGCGAGAAGCAATACGTGAAGAATAGCGTCGCCGAAGGACTTGTCCAGATGGTGGTGGGCACACATGCGCTGCTGCAAGAAGATGTCGCCTTTCACAACCTGGGATTGGCGATTATCGATGAGCAGCATCGGTTTGGCGTGCGGCAGAGACTGGAGCTGTTTCGAAAAGGAGCGCAGCCGGACGTCATCGTGATGACGGCGACTCCGATTCCAAGAACGCTGGCGCTCACGCTATACGGCGATCTGGACGTTTCGACAATCGACGAGCTGCCGCCAGGCCGCAAGCCAATCGTTACGCGGCATGTTCCGGACACCGACGTGGAGCGGGTTTATAGTTTCGTGGCGCAAGAGATTCGAGCCGGGCGGCAGGCCTATGTAGTCTACCCGGTGGTGGAGGAGACGGAGACCGCGGCTGTAAAGGCTGCGGAGAAGATGTACAAGCATCTTTCGACCAAGGTGTTTCCGGGCGTTCGCGTAGGCCTGCTTCACGGGAAATTGAACACGGAAGAGCGAACCGCGGCGATGCGCGAGTTTGTAGCGGGCAGTACGAAGATCCTGGTGGCGACCACTGTGATTGAAGTAGGCGTCGACGTGCCGAATGCTTCGGTGATGGTGATCGAGCAGGCAGAACGCTTCGGACTGGCTCAGATCCATCAACTGCGCGGGCGTGTAGGCCGAAGCTCACAGCAAAGCTATTGTGTTCTGGTGACCGGGAAGCTGAACGATATTGCGCGGGAGCGGATTCGTACACTGGTCAGCTCCAACGACGGATTTCACATTGCAGAGATGGACATGCGGCTGCGCGGCCCGGGTGAGTTTTTCGGCACGCGGCAATCCGGGATACCAGGCCTGCGGCTGGCCGACCTGCTTCGTGATGCCGACTTGCTCGAGCTGGCGCGCGGGGAGGCAAAGCATTTTCTCGAGAGCGGCACACAAAGCGAACTGCGTGACGCGGTGCGCTATATCCAGGAGCATTGGCAGCGCAAATACGGGCTGGTGCAGGTGGGTTAAGGCATGCGAGTAATTGGAGGAGAATTCCGGAGCCGAAGGATTAAAAGCGTTCCCGGACTCGACGTACGTCCGACACCGGATCGATTACGCGAAGCGCTATTCAACGTGTTAGCGCCCC
>JAICIH010000041.1 GCA_025924475.1 Bryobacteraceae bacterium | reverse complement strand
TAAAATTCTCTCGTAGATTTCGGGTAGTCGAACGTCAGTTAACGACAGCAGACCCTATGATTAAATAAGAATGTCTTTGTAACTGAATGCCGGAACGGAATCACAGCGGGGTACGCAGACGCCGCACCATCTCGCGCCGCCTGCGCGAAGCTAAGCTACTGACAAAAGGCGCTTTGAATACGGACCATCCGATCATGGCGCACATCATTCCGATCCGGCGCTGCAATCTCTCCTGCACCTATTGCAACGAATACGACGACTTTTCGAAGCCGGTGGCGCTCGACGTTATTCTGCGCCGGCTGGAGTTGCTGGGCCGGCTGAAAACCGGGGTCATCACATTGAGCGGGGGGGAGCCGCTGCTGCATCCCGATCTCGACGAAATTATTCGCGGGATTCGCCGCCATGCCACGCTTGCGGGGATGATCACGAACGGATACCTGCTCACGGCCGACCGCGTCCGGCGGCTGAACGACGCCGGACTGGACTACCTGCAAATCAGTATCGATAACGTTATGCCGGACGACGTATCGAAAAAGAGCCTGAAAGTTCTCGACAAGAAGCTGCAGATACTCGCCGAGCACGCGCATTTTCACGTCAACATCAATTCAGTGTTGGGCGGCGGAATTCGCAAGCCGGAAGATGCGTTGGTGGTGGGCAAGCGCGCCATGGAACTTGGCTTTACATCGACGGTGGGCATCATCCACGATGGCGACGGTCAATTGCGGCCGCTGGCAGATCGCGAGCGCGAAGTATTTCTCGAAATGAAGAAATTCGAGAAGAAGCATTTTTCGCGGATCAATTATTTTCAGGAAGCGATTGCAAATGGCGAGCCGAGCGATTGGCGATGCCGTGCCGGAGCGCGTTATCTTTATATCTGCGAAAGCGGGCTGGTCCACTACTGCTCGCAACAACGGGGCTTTCCGGCTAAGCCCCTGGAAGAGTACACAGTCGACGACATTCGCCGGGAGTACATCACGCAAAAATCGTGTGCCCCGATGTGTACTGTTTCGTGCGTGCATCAGATCTCGTATTTCGATTTCTTCCGCGGCGAACAGACGCGCACCGTCGAGCCCGTCCCGGCCGAGCAACTGGTTTCGATCCGGGCGGCGCATTAGGCGTCCATGACAGATACCGGCATCGCTTTCGATGCCACACTGAAGCAGCACGATACGGGACTTGGACATCCGGAGCAACCCGCGCGCCTGGAGGCGGTGATGAGCAGGCTTCCAGCCCTCACGCAAATTTCAACGCGACCTGCTACGGACGACGATCTGGCACTCGTGCACACACACAGTTACATCCAGCTTGTGGAGCGCGAAGTCGCGCAACACCGGAGTCAACTCAGCACCGGCGATACTGCCATAAATGGGCATAGCGCCGCGTGCGCCCGAGTGGCGGCGGGTTGCGCACTTTCCGCCGTGGATGTCGTGTTTTCGCGCCAGGTGCGTAATGCCTTCTGCGCCGTACGCCCGCCGGGGCATCATGCGAGCGCGGCGCGTGGGATGGGATTTTGCTTATTTAATACAGTCGCGATCGCGGCTCGCCATGCGCAGCGCGCTTACGGCGCTGAACGCGTATTAGTCGCCGATTGGGACGTTCACCACGGCAATGGCACGCAGGACATTTTTTATGAGGACGGCTCGGTTCTCTTTTTCAGTACGCATCAGTCGCCGTGGTATCCGGGCACCGGCGCGCGCCGGGAGATCGGAAGCGGTGCTGGAACCCGGACAACCATAAATTGTCCGCTGCCGGCCGGCTCGGCGGGGCAGGACGTGGTGGGTGCTTTCCGGGAATTGCTTGTGCCGGCCGCCGCGGCGTTCCACCCCGACCTGATTCTTATCTCGGCCGGATTCGATTCTCGTATCGGCGATCCGCTCGGGCAGTTTTTACTGACCGACGATGACTTCCGCCAGCTCACTCGCTTACTGCTTGAGTTGGCTGACACGTATTGTGATGGGCGATTAGTCTCGGTGCTGGAGGGCGGCTATAATCTGGATGGCCTTGCGCGGGCTAGCGAGGCTCACGTCCAAGCTCTCCTTCCGGCTTCCTCCCCCTCCGCGGCGTAAGCCGCAGTACGTCCCGCAGCAGAAAAGATCCGTAATTTTCCTAGCGCCGCATAAGTTGCTTCGCTTCGTCTAAACCCCGCAAAGGGGCCACGAGCAGGAATATGTCTATACGCTTGCAACGAGAATTTCGAAGTCTTCTCATGACAGTTGCTTTCCTAGCGCTCGCCGCAGGAGTGATGCACGGACAAGCCATTACCGGAACCATAGTAGGAACGGTCCGCGACGCTACCGGCGCAGTAATCCCGGCAGCCCAAGTGACCGCAACTAACATGGACACCAATGTCGCGTTATCCACCGTGAGCGGCTCAGGCGGTGACTACACGATTCCGACTGTTCCGCCCGGCAGGTACAGGGTCTCGACTCAGATAACAGGATTTGCGACTGCGGTGAATTCGGACGTGAACGTCCAGATTCAACAAACTACTCGGGTGGATTTCAGCCTTTCGCCCGGACAAACGACCCAGGAGATCAATGTCACAGCGGAACTTCCGCTGGTGCAGAGCACTACGTCCGATCTCGGCCATGTCATCGAGTCACAGCAAATACAGGCGCTGCCACTCAATGGCCGACTGTTTGAACAACTGGTCACGATCGTCCCCGGAACGATTCAGGCCGGCTGGAGCGACTTTGCAGAGAATCCTTCGGCTGCCGGCGCTCTCACACCTACTCAGGCCGTCGTGAACGGACTCCCGTGGTCCGGCAATTACTATATGGTGGATGGCGTTCATAACACGGAGCCGTTGAATGCTTTCATCAGCATTACGCCACCGCTCGATTCGGTCGATTCCTTCAAGGTCGAAACCAGCAACCCGAACGCGGAATATGGCTCCTTCGGCGGAGCAATTGTCAATTTGACTATCAAATCCGGTACAAACGGCTTTCATGGAGAGGCATTTGACTTCTTGCGGAACGACGCTCTGAATGCGCGGGATTTCTTTGCGCAAACTCGAGCGCCTTACAAATCGAACCAGTTTGGCGGCACGTTCGGAGGCCCGCTTATCAAAGACCGGCTGTTTTTCTTCGCCGCCTACCAGCACTTAATTGCGAATCAGGGACAAACGAATACTCTTACGGTTCCCACCGCCTTGCAGCGTCAAGGTATTCTCACGGAAGGCTCCCAAGGGCAGATTTACGATCCGGCAAACGGACAGTTATTCACCGGCCGGACCATTCCAACCAGCCGCATCGATCCTATAGCTTTAAAGGTAGAGAACCTCTTTCCTCTTCCAAACCAGCCGGGGCTTGCCAACAATTACATCGATAACAGCGTCAATACGGTACGGGCGCCGCAGGGGGACATCAAGATCGATTTTCAAGCAACCGCTCGCGATCACATATTCGGCCGAGAATCGATCGCCCAGAAGACTTATACAAATCCTTCCCCGGCCAATATGTTCATGTACGGCGGTCCAAATTCGGACGCATTCAACCAGAATGCGGTTTTAGGATGGGACCGCACGATCACTCCCACTATGGTGAATAACCTGCGCATCGGCTTCAACCGCTTTAACGTAGTGGATACGGCAAATTCCTACGGTATCAATGAGAACAACGCTTTGGGAATCATCAACGGCAACATTCCGGGCTTACCTTACACTTCAGGGATCGCGCGATTTGAGATTTCCGGGTTCAATGTCTCGAATAATTTAGGCGGAAGCAGCAGCAGTTTGACGGGCGACCCCGGTTGGACGAATGCCAAGCGTGTCGCGAATATCATCGACTATACGGACGGACTAACCTGGGTGAAAGGAAAACATACTCTCAAGTTCGGCGGCGATATTCAGCAGATCCAATCGTCGCTAACGAACTCACAGGATGATCCACGCGGAATTTTCAGGTTTGACGCCAACTATACCAGCAATGCCGGCGCAGCTGGTACGGGTAATCCCTACGCCAGTTTCTTGCTTGGCAGTCCCAACCAGGTATGGCGTGATTTTGTAAATACCGTACCGGCGGTTCGCATGCTCTTCGCGGGCTTCTACGTACAAGACGATTACCGTATTACGAACTCGCTGACTCTCAATCTCGGCATCCGCTGGGATCTCTTCACACGCCCCGTTGAAAAATACAACCGGCAATCTAATTTTGATCCGGCCACTGGGCTCATCGACATTGCCTCGTCCGATAATCGCGGCCCAAACGTTGATAATCATTACGGCAATTGGGGGCCCAGAGTTGGCTTGGCATATTCGCCAGACAATGGCAAAACCGCGGTTCGCGCAGCTTTCGGTATCAGCTATTTCCCAGACAATTTCGGCGCAACGGGCGGTACGCTCGAGCGCAATTACCCGTTCTTCACGCTTGGCCGTTTTAATTCCCCAACGCAATTCACGCCGTTTTGGAATCTCAGCGCGAACGGGTTGCCGGCTCCCATCGTTGTCCCGTACACACCCGGAGGAACGCTCACTCCGCCGCCAGGCTTCGGCGTCTTCTTTGTCGCAAAGGGTTTCAGGCAGGACGAAGCGCAGGTCTGGAACTTCAGCATCGAGCGCCAGTTACCACGCAACATGATGATCTCCGCCGCGTATGTAGGTACACATGGCGTGCATCTCTATCGTGACCTGCAATTGAATCAGAGCTTACCGGGACCGGGCAACTTCACCCCGCGCCTGCCGTTCTACGCGGTAGCCCCGAATATCCCGACTGTCGATCAACGAAACGGCGACGGTATGTCGCGCTACAACGCTCTGCAGATTAAGGCTGAAAAGCGCTTTACCAGTGGACTGTCCTTCCTTGCTTCTTACACCTGGTCGAAGACCATGGACAATACGACCACGATCCTTTATCCCTATGACGACAAGCTCAATTATTCTTTGAGCCAAGGATTCAAGCTGGTGGATGTGCCGCAGAATTTTGTGTTCAGCTATAACTATGAATTGCCGTTCGGCAAAGGAAAATCCGGGGTAGCAGGGCGCTTGCTAACGGGCTGGTCGATCAACGGAATCACAACATTCCAGGCGGGCCAGCCGCTCCGTCCAACTGTCGCTACGAATCAACTCAATAACAACTCTTCGGGCAACTCGGCCGATATCACTTGCTCCAGCGTGCCGATGCCCAAACGAGTCGATCAGTGGTTCGACACCAGTTGCTTTTCGGCGCCGGCGCCCTATACGTTTGGCAACTCCGGCGTCGGTCACGTGCGCGGGCCGGGTATCAACAACTGGGATTTTTCAGTCGCAAAAGATACCCGGTTCGGTGAACGGCCAACACTTCGTATCGAGGCCGATTTCTTCAATCTCTTCAATGCGGCGCACTTCTCCAATCCCGGCACGACCCAAGGCAGCAGCAGCTTCGGTATCGTTGGCTCCGATCGGCTTCCGCCACGGCTGATTCAGATTGGGGCGAAATTTTCGTTTTGAAGTTTCTGTGTAACGTGGCAGGCCTTTTTGCCTGCCTCGTCCTACTGCCGGCCCAGTTGCCCGCCGCGGCGGCCAGTAGCCTGGAATTGAAGACTTCCGACGCGCGGCTCGCTGCCGCGTTTGCGTGGGCGCGCAGCCAAGCCTTGGCCTATGCATTCGAGGGTGACCCCGTCGGCAACTGGTACGAAGCGGCGCTCCCCGGCCGGCATGCGTTCTGTATGCGCGATACCGCCCATCAAGCCATGGGAGCCCACATGCTCGGCTTGGCGAGATACACGCATAACATGCTGCATAAGTTCGCGGAGAATATCTCCGAATCGAAGGATTGGTGCAGCTATTGGGAGATCAACCGCGAAAATCGTCCGGCGCCTGTCGACTACCTCGATGATGCGCATTTCTGGTACAACCTTCCGGCCAACTTCGACGTGCTGGATGCCTGTTATCGCATGTATCTTTGGACAGGCGATAAGACTTACCTTACCGACCCGGTCTTTCTGAATTTCTACCGGCGGACGGTTCACGAGTATGTGCATCGGTGGCAGCTTGGGGCTCATAACATCATGAGCCGGCCTCGCATTATGAATTTCCACGCCGACGGCAACTACCGGTTTCAGAAGAGCCGGGGCATTCCAAGCTATGACGAAAGCGATCCCAATTTCGTGGTGGCGATCGATCAGTTGGCCACGCAATACGCGGCCTATTTGGCCTATGCACATTTTGAACAATTGCGAGGCGAGGCAGGAGAAGCCAAACAATTTTTCGCTCGCGCTAAGGACGTGAAGTCCTTAGTGAACGGCGCTTGGTGGGACAAGAGCGCGGGCAGCTATTACAGCCGCGTGAATCTGGAACATCGCCTCGAGGGTCGCGACCTCAACACAGCTCTGCTTTACTACGGCGTTACGGACGGTGGCGTCAAATCGGAATCCATATTGAAGACATTGCTCGCCACAATCGGAGACGGAAAGCCAATCGGTATTGAGGGGCAATCGCATTTTCCGGAGATTCTTTATGGCGCGGGTAAAGCCGAGGCTGCCTACGGCCAGATTCTGGATTTAACTCGCGAAGGGAAGCATCGCCGCGAATATCCCGAGGTGTCGTATGCGGTAATCGGCGCAATCGCCACAGGTCTTATGGGCCTCGATCCGGAACCAACCGTTCGGACACTGCCCCGGTTGACCGCGGCTACCCGCTGGGTGGAACTCGATCACGTTCCGATGCGTGCAAACGACTTGAGTATCCGGCATGACGGCCTCACCAGAACGACTCTCATAAATAACCGAGGCCCGTCTCTAGTGTGGCGCGCCTGCTTTCCGGGTTCTTATCGCGTGCTGTTGGTAGAAAGAAAGGCGGTTTCCGCCAGGGACGACGCTAAGAATGTCTCATGTGCGACGGTCAATGTTGACGCTGGCGCCACAAAGATCGTCCAGGTCTCGAAGTAAGCAGAAATAAATACACACGGTATGCGTCTATGAGACGCACTCAGGAGGACCGCATGCACTTATTTGTTAAAACGAATCTTCTGGCAGCTCTCGGCCTCGTATTAGCCGCAGCTCCGCTGTCCGCGGCGACTGTTTTTTCCACCACTCTTTCCGGTGCGAACGAAACGCCTCCGAACGCTTCGACCGGTACCGGTTCCATGCTCGTTACGCTGCTGGCCGATACGCTGACTGTCGACGTTACCTTTAGCGGATTAAGCACGCCTGCTGCTGCGGCGCACATCCATTGTTGTGGTCCCGTTGGAGTAGCTGAACCAATTGCGGTTCCGTTTAACAGTTTTCCGACCGGGGTGACGTCCGGGTCGTTTACCGGCAGTTTCGATCTGACTAGCGCCTCCTCCTACAGCTCGGCTTTCCTGACCGCGAATGGCGGAACGGCGGCCAGCGCGGAAGCAGTCTTTATTGCTAGCCTCAATGCGGGCCAGACCTACGGCAATATACATACGAGTAATTTTCCGGGAGGCGAAATCCGCGGGCAGCTTGCCATGATTCCGGAACCCGCTTCGATTTTCCTCGCGGGCGGCTTTCTCTTGTTCTTCGCTTTGTTCCGGCGAAAAATCGTTTAAGCTACTGTTCGCCCGTCACAGTAATGCTGGTAGCAAAGCCAAGCAGCGACTGGTCTCCCCAGATGGATTGATCACCCCAGATCGATTGGTCGCCCCAAATAGATTGATCGCCCCAGATCGACTGGTCACCCCAGATCGATTGATCTCCCCAAATAGATTGATCTCCCCAGATCGACTGTAACGTCCAGCCTAAAAACCAGCCGTAACTGCAGATCGATCCCGAATCGCAGACGATCGACGCACCGCCTTGCAAGCCCGAACTCTGATCTGTTCGAACGGCGCGCGGCGAGTGAGCCGTTCCCCAGAACCTCGCATCATCGGCAAGAGCCGCCTGGATGTCCAGGTAACCCGCGCCCACCGTGAACACATCGTACTCGCTGGTAAAGCTTTGACCAGTGAGCGAGTCTTGCGCCGTGCTGACGAGAGGAAATGTCTTATACGCGGTCCGCATGAGGCGGGCCTTCACCTGATCCGGCGTGAGTTCCGGATGAAGTTGGAGCATCAGAGCGGCAGCCCCGCTCACCACCGGCGCCGCCATGCTGGTCCCGCTCAAACGGAAATACGCGCCCGAGAACTGTCCGTCCTGCGTCCATTCGTAATAGTTCAAAGGCACGCCGTTCTGCGGATACAGGACAGGCAATAAGCCGTCCGGCGATCGCAGCGACACCACTTGGTTACCTGGAGCGAGAATGTCAGGCTTCACAATATGGTCGATTTGCGTGGGTCCTTTGGAACTATAGCTGGCGATCAGATCGTCGGCGCGATCCAGAGTACCCATCGATTTCATGGCACCCACCGTAATTACGTAAGGATCGTTTCCGGGCGACGAGATGGTTCCATATCCGTTGTTATTGGCGACATTTACCCTGCCATCATTCCCGGCCGCGACGACCACCACAATTCCGGCGCGCCAAGCCGCTTCGACCGCTTGGCACAGAGGATCGTCCTGATAGCTTTCAAAAACCGGTCTACCTAAAGAGAGGTTGATTACGCGGATGTTGTATTGATCACGAAGTTGGATGGCTTCATCGATGGCGGCAATGACGGTGCTATCGCTTCCCTCGCCGTTGTCATCTAATACGCGCAGGTCTATCAGATTTACGTTGGGAGCGATACCGACAAAATTGCGGCTGCAGATCGAACATTTCGAATCGCCGCCATTTCCCGCAATGATGCCGGCTACATGCTCGCCATGCCCGAAGTGATCGTTAGCGTCTGTCCCCACAAAGTTGTCCCGGAACACGATGCGGCTGCCGTTGGCGCCTTGCAGGTCGCTATGGTCGGAAATTCCGCTGTCGATTACCGCAACGCCGATTCCCGATCCATCCAAGCCGTAATTATTCCAGGCCACCGCGGCATTCACAGCGGCCGCAGTGTTGTCGAGCAGCATATGTACTTTTCTGTCCGGCACGATGGAAGCAACGTCCGGATCGGCCGCCAGCGCCTCCAGGCTATCGGCGGACACCGTATAGGATTCGCCATTGATCAGGCCGAGCTGCTTTTTAAATCTTCCGCCGAAATTCGCCACTCTCCGGTGCTGAAGTCCATTCGGCTGATGCCGGTACCGGACGATCACGTCCATCTTGGCGTTTGTCCACTCCGCTCTTATTAAGTCGCGCGAGACGTGGGCGGTTTGAGCCAACATCGTGGCTCTGAAACTAACAACGGTAATGATTAGTAATAGATATTTCATTTGCCAATTTGTGAAGACAATCCGGAACGGAGATGCCGCCGAGCGCAACTGGCCCGGGCGTAAGCGCACCATTTAAAACCGTTCTATTTGCGGATATGTTTTGTTCCCCACGCCAGAATCGCGTGAGTGGAGACCGGGGAGCCTGACGGCCACTGGCCCAAAGATCGTATTGAATAGCCGATGCTTTTTTCTCGATTATATGCTATTTCGAGTAAAAAATACTGAGATTTTTTCTGCATTGAGAAAATAATTCAGGGTATAACAGATTAGTGCCATGCAATCGCAAGGCAATGGCTGTCCCTCTGTTGTGCTGGGCGGCTGTTGCTCTCGCTGCAGGGAGCGCCGACGCCGGCCCGAATCCCCCAAAATCTATCGCAGGAATTCATCAGGATGTCTGGAAGTCCGAAGATGGGCTGCCCCAGAACACGGTCCCGGCCATTGTCCAGACCCGGGACGGCTATTTATGGGCCGGCACCGAGCTAGGCTTGGTCCGTTTTGATGGCCTACGCTTCACCGTTTTCGACAAGAGCAACACGCCGGAATTGAAAAGCAATGTCGTCGATGCATTATTAGAGGACCGCGCTGGCGACCTCTGGATCGGCACGATCGGCGGCGGCTTAACCCGAATGCATGCGGGCAAATTCCAGACGTTCACCACCAAAGATGGTCTGGCAAATGACACAATCCATTCGCTGCTCGAAGACAGCTCAGGAGATTTATGGGCCGGTACCGATGGCGGCGGCCTGAATCGCCTGCACCATGGCCGGTTTTCCGTCTACACAACAAAGGATGGGCTCGCCGATAATCAGGTGTTTGCGCTTGCGCAAGATCGTGAGGGAACAATCTGGGTCGGCACGCATGATGGGCTCAGCCGATTTTCAGGCCGCACCTTTCGGAACTACCGAACCAGGGACGGCCTGCCCAGTGCTTACATACGCGCACTCTATGTGAGTACGCCAGGCGCCCTGTGGATTGGCACCTATGGAGGCGGCTTAAGCCGCTTCGAAGATGGGGCGTTTCGCTCATTCACAACAAAGGACGGCCTTTCGAATAACTCGATCACCTCGCTCAACCAGGACAGCGCGGGAAATCTGTGGATTGCGACGTATGGCGGCGGCCTGACCAGAATGGCCGGAACCGAATTCGCCTCTTACACCACCAAGAATGGCCTGCCGACTAACGATGTCTGGACGATCTATAAGGATCGCGATGCCAATCTCTGGATCGGCACCGGAGGCGGGGGCTTAACGCGTTTGTTCGATTCGACGCCGTTCACTGCCTATGGAGTAAGCGATGGACTCTCGAGCGGTGTTACTCTGCCGATTTTCGAGGACAGCTCGGGAAATCTGTGGATTGGGACGAGCGGCGGCTTGAATCGCTTCCGCAACGGCCAATTCACCTCGCTTACTACTAAGGATGGGCTCGCCGATAACCTTATATTCTCGATTGGCGAGGATCACGACGGCGCCCTCTGGATAGGGACGCGTAAGGGCCTTAACCGGCTCAAAGACGGAATACTCACCACCTATACGAAAAAAGATGGCCTTCCTAGCGATATCGTAACGGCTATATTCACGGGTTCCAACGGTGCTGTATGGGTCGGAACGCGCGCCGGCATCAGTAAGTGGCAGGACGGCCGCTTCAAGACCTATACGACGGAAGATGGATTGTCGAATAGTGTGATTCGCGCCATTACGGAAGATCGCCGGCACAACATATGGATCGGCACGGCGGGCGGCGGTCTGAACCGTTTCGACGGCAAGCGCTTTGAAGTGCTCGATTCACGCCGCGGCCTTTCCAACAACGTTGTGCTGGACATTCACGCCGACGCCGACGGAACGCTCTGGGTGGGCACGAATGGCGGCGGATTAAACCGCTTCAAAGATGGTAGGTTCACCGCGTTTACCACCAGAAATGGGTTGCCTGACGATGCCGTGTTTCGAATTCTCGAAGACAAAGCCGGCAATCTTTGGATGAGCAGCAACCGCGGCATATTCCGGGTTGCCAAACAGGCGCTCAATGAATTCGCGGCGAACCCGGATGAGCGGATTTCCGCCGTCTCCTACGGCAAGGGCGACGGCATGAATACCACCGAATGCAACGGAGGATTTCAGCCGGCCGGATGGAAAACGCGCGATGGCAAACTTTGGTTTCCGACCATGAAAGGTCCTGTGGCGGTCGATCCGGCGAGGCTCCAGATCCGTGACACGCCTCAGCCCGTCATGATCGAGCAGGTTTTCGTCGATGGCCGTGAAGTAGATCCGCGGTCGGCGGCGCACATTCCGCCAGGGAAAGGCTCGCTGGAATTTCGCTATGCCGCGCCCAACTTCCGCTCGCCCCACCGGGTTGCGTTCCGCTACCGCTTGCACGGCTTCGACAAGAGTTGGATTGACGCTGGCGGCCGGACGATCGCCTATTACACCAATATTCCACCCAGCAAATATCGATTTGAGGTAGTCGCAAGCAATGGCGAGGGCAACTGGAATTCTCCAGGCGCCTCGTTCTCGCTGGAACTCGAGCCTCACTATTACCAAACGTATTGGTTTTTTTGCCTCTGCGTCTTCGGCGTGGCGGCCATCATTATTGCCTTCCATTTGATGCACGTGCGCGATTCGCGGAACCGGGCGAAAATGCTCGAGCGCTGCGTGGACGAGCGAACCGGCGAGCTGCGCAAGGAAATTTCCGAACGCCAGCGCGCCGAATTAGAGCTGGTGAAAGCCAAGGAAGCGGCCGAACACGCCAATCGCGTCAAAAGCGAATTTCTGGCCAACATGAGCCATGAGATCCGGACGCCGATGAACGGCATTCTGGGCATGACGAAACTGGCGCTCGAAACCGATTCCCGGCTCGAGCAGCGCGAGTATTTGAACATCGTCGAAAATTCCACCACGTCACTGCTCAACCTGATCAACGACATTCTCGATTTTTCGAAGGTGGAAGCAGGCAAACTGGACCTCGATAATCTCGACTTCGATTTGCGGGAGGAACTGCAGACGACAGTGAAATCGATGGCCCTGCGCGCCGAGCAGAAAGGACTGCGGCTGTTGTTCGACGTAGCGCCCGACGTGCCGCACCTGGTATATGCCGATCCGACGCGGCTGCGCCAGGTGATCCTCAACCTGATCGGCAACGCGATCAAATTTACCGGTAAAGGGGAAGTGGCGCTGGAGGTGATGTGCCAGAAAATCGACGCATCCTCCGTTCTTCTCCATTTCGTGGTTCGCGACACCGGCATTGGCATTCCAAAGGAAAAGCTCGAGCTGATCTTCGAAGCGTTTTCACAAGCCGATAGCTCGACCACGCGGCGGTTCGGCGGCACAGGATTAGGCCTCGCCATCTGTCACCGGCTGGTCCATTTAATGGGCGGGGAAATTTGGGCGCTTAGCGAGCTACATCACGGCAGCCAATTTCACTTCACAGTCCGGTTTGCAATCGCCCATGACGCAAGCCGGCCAGCGCCCGCGCATAAGGATCGTCCCTCGCTGGTACCGGCGAATTTGCACATTTTGCTCGCCGAAGACAATCCGGCCAACCGCATTCTTGCAGGCGTTACCTTGAAACGAGCCGGTTTCCGCGTTCATGAAGTGGAAAATGGCAGGGACGCGGTGGAAGCCGTTCGCCGCAACCGTTTCGATGTCGTCCTGATGGATTGCCGCATGCCGGTTATGGACGGTTATGTTGCGGCGAAACATATCCGGCAGCTCCCCACTCCCTCGAATCGAGTTCCTATCATCGCGCTGACCGCCAGCGCATTCAAAGAAGACAGAGAACGCGCCGAACAGGCGGGAATGGACGATTTTCTGTCCAAACCGTTTCAAGGCGACGAACTGATCGCCAAGTGCCTGGACTGGGCCAAAGCCGATGCGCCACACGAGGCGCCGCCGCCGGTCGATTTCTTAAGTAGCCTGATGGGAATCTTTCTCGAAACGGCGCCCCCGGTTTTCGACAATTTACTCAGTGCGATAGAAAGCGCCAATTGGGACGATGCGAAAAGCTCGGCGCACTGGCTGCGCGGCGGAGCAACACGATTGCTCGATCCGGTGCTGCAGCGGCGCTTCGCCCAGATCGAAGAAATTTGTGGAAGCGCTGCTCCATCGGTGTCGCCGGAGGATATCGAGGCCCTGAGCGCCAACTTCCAATCGGCTTGCGAGAATGCCAGAACCTGGGTCGAAGAACGGCAACCGGCGACTGCGCTTCAAGCGTCCTAAAATATTGGGGACAGATAGCCCCGTCTGCGTTGCCCGCTTTACTTGCGTGCGCGTCACGGACGGTTAAAAAATCAGCCAAAAACGGCGAACAAACTTCGCAAGTCGTTGATCTTGAAACCGAGCCGCGACCGCGAGGGAGCGGTCGACTGATTTTTTCACACACCCGTCAGCAAGCGGCCGGACAGTATCCTAAAACGTAAATCCTACCCGCGCGATCAAGGTTCGCGGCTGCAGAAAATGCGTGCCGCTGAACGTCGATAGAAAATTGTAGAGCGCGACTTTGTCGGTGAGATTGTCGATTGTTAGTGAAGCTGTAACGCGCCGGTGACCTTCGACATGGAACAAATTGTCTGTCCCGATGCCCAGATCGAAGATGTTGCGCGGCTTTACGCGATCCGGGTTATGGTCGTCCTCTGCCATTCCGGCTTGTGGGAGCGTCAGCAGCTTCGACGTGCCGACTCCGCTGCAGCTTGTGATGGGAGCGCCGAAAGCCGCCGCCACACCGTCGCAAGCAAATCCGATAGTTACCTGTTGAGCCGCCGAGAGCGTCAATGCTTCGTCGACATCCGCAATACCGGCCACTAAGCCGCTGTCGTATCGCCAGCTAAACGTCACATATTCGGCATTCCTGGGCCGCTGATAACGCAGCACTATGTTCGATTGGAACGCCTGGTCGTGATCGATGCGGAAAACTCCTGCCGGAACATCCTGCGTGTTCAGGAGCCCGCCGGATTGCGGCGGAAAATAGCGTGCCCGAGTATGGCCGAATGTCCAATATCCTACGAAACCATGGAGATTGGTCGTGCTCACACGACCCGTGATGCCGTCCAGCTTCGATTTGTTCCACGCGATAGGAAACGCGATGGTCGTGTTTTGCAGCGTGCCGAAATCGTATCCGTTCGTTGTATACTTCCAGAAATAGTCGGCGTCGACTAACAGATACTTCCCGATCGCTTGCTGGAAGCCTACGTTGTATTGATTGCGCCGGCCGGGCGAAATCGGCGGTGTTTCATTGACCCCCAGCACAGCCGTGGCTACGCCGTTGCTCAAACCCGAGGCGCTCGATAACAGAAGATTTTCGTTGAATGGCGTCTCAAATGTTCGCGAATAGGCGCCGCGCAGAACCGTGTTAGTCGCTTTGATGTTGTAGGCGAGACCGGCGCGTGGCTCGGCCGCGCTGTCCGATGCCAGGCCATAGTACATATCGCCGCGCAGGCCCACGGTCAACAGCCAATTGCCCATCGTAATCGCATCTTGCGCATAGAAGGCGTATTGATTGATGTTATGCGCCGCGCGGTAGCGAAACAGCTCGCCCCCGCGCGTGAGATCGAACGGAATCAAGCCCGGCTGCAAATTGGGATTAGTGATGTAGCCGAGTGAATCGCAGGAATGTGGGTTGATGATGGCGGGATCGGTTACAGGATTCCCGTTCGCGTCGTCACATACGGCGTTGAACGTAGGATCGGTAATGCCGAAGCCGAATTCCTCGAAGAGGCGCGTTTGTTTGAGATCGATACCGAGTTTGATATTGTGGCGGCCTTTAGTGAGCGCCAGATCGCTGCGTAAGCCGTAGTTCAGCAAATGCCGGTTTTGGCGTTGCGTAGACGGCGTGTCTGCCAGCGGATCACGGCTCGGATAGTAATTGAACTGGTCTTCACGGATGTAAGGATTCACCGTCAATAAGGAATGCGCATTGAAGGTATGCTGGTAGCCGGGCGCGATATTCCAGGTCAATACTCGCTGTCTCTGATCCTGCACCAACTGGTCATAGTCGTTCGGGATTTGGATCCAGTTGCGCGCCACGAACAGGTTCAGATGAACCGCGTTCACTGAGTTGGGTTGAAAATCGAGGCGATCGAAAATTGTTTGATTGTTGCCTTTGTCGTGGAATGGCGTGAATTGTGGCGAATCGAGAAATCGTCCGCTGCGGGTTCCATCGAGCGCCAGGAAATTACCCATCTTCTCGCGGCCGAATCCCCAGGAAACATCGCCGCCCACGGAGCCGAAACTTCCGTAATAGCTTTCCACACTTCCGAACTGCCGCATCGCTCCGAGGCCCGATCGGGTGGTGATCTGGTCCACCAGGCTCGATTTATCGCCGAATTCGGCCGCCGGCGCCCCGGTGATGAGCGACATGCTTTCAATGGCGCTGGTGGGTAACTGCGTCGAGAATACTTTGCTTTGTTGATCGCTGATCGGTTGGCCGTCGATGACGAAACTTACTTGCGCATGGTCGCCTAGTGGATGAAAGAAGCCATTGGCATCGGCCGCAACACCGCCCGTACTGTACGTGATCGCCTGGCTGAGCCCGCCGCCTGGATCGAAGGCGGGCAATTTCGCGATCTGGTTGCGGTCTGCATCCACGTGTGCCGAGGGATCGAGCTCAATCAAATCCTGTCCTGCCGCTTCGACCGTTACGGTTGTTGCTTCCGTCCCAAGGGACAGCTTCGCGTTCACTTGCACCGGCAGAGAACTCCGAATTGCGATGTCCTGCTGGAAGGCCGCAAAACCTGACGCAGTCACCTTCAAGTGATACGGATTTGGCGGTATATTCACCAGTCGAAAGTCACCGGAAGCATTCGATGTCACCGTTTGCGTGTAGCCGCTGACCGGGTTTTGCAATTCGACCACGGCGTTTGGAATGGCGGCGCCCGAAGGGTCGCTCACCTTGCCTTCAATAGTGCCGGCATTTCCGAGCGATTGCGCCGCTAACACGCCGGCGATGCCGAGCATCACTACCATGCAAAGAAGGAATTTCCTCATGAACTTCCATCTAAAGCGTGGAGGCCGCCAAATCCCGAACGGATTCGCACGGAAGGCATCGAATGCCCAACGAACGGGCTGAAAAAACCGATGAGCGGCTCTACCAATTCAGAACGTCACGCACGTTCTTTGCCTGCCGCTTGCTCACGATGAACTCCTGCCCGTTGTTGAGCGTCACCAGCCAGCGCTGGCTGCTCAACATGCTCATTTTTCGAATTTGCTCGACGTTCACGAGGGCGTTCCGATGAATTCTCCGGAACGGCGTGTTTTGCAGACGGCTTTCGATGGCGGTGAGATTCTGTGTGGCCATATAACGCTGCTTCGCGGTGACGATCCAGGTCACTTCTCCGTCCGCTTGAAAGGCAAGCACCTCGGCAGGATTCAGCAGAAAATATTCCTCGCCCAGCTTCCCCACTATCTTTCGGACTTTGCGCTCCCGGTTTGTGGTAGTTGGCGCAATTTCATGCAAGTGGGCCAGGTTTTCCGCGATTTCCAGCGGGTTCCGTGCGATCCGCTTGGCGCGTTCAACGGCTTGCGCCAGCCGGTTTTGCCCGATTGGTTTCAATAAGTAATCGACGGCGCCCGCTTCAAACGCGCGAATCGCATGCTGGTCATAGGCCGTGACCATGATCACCACAGGCATGTGCCCGCCTTCCAGGCGATCCAATACTTCGAATCCGCCCATAACCGGCATTTGAATATCGAGGAAGACAATGTCCGGCCTGGCGGAGGCAATCTCAAGTAATGCGGTTTTCCCGTTGTCCGCTTCGCCCACAATGTCGATCGAACCTAGGGTCTCGAGTTCTTCCCGCAGAACTCTGCGAGCCACTGGTTCATCATCGACAATGAGTGCGCGCATGAGAAGCTATCTTGTTATTGCCAGAGTGCGCATCGCCGCGCGGACCAGATTCGGGATCAAAAAGCTGACCGTGGTTCCTTCGGCGCTGGATTGAATCGTCAGCTCGGCGGATGGTCCGTAATATAGCGCGAGCCGCCGGCGGACATTTTCGAGACCTAAGCCGGTTCCTTCCTGTGGATTGCCGCCGGCCGCCGTGAAACCAACTCCGGTATCTTCGACACGAATGCACAGACCGGCATCGGACGTGCTCACGGTGACCGAGACTCGGCCGCTGCCTTCCTTGGCCGAAATTCCATGTTTGACGGCATTTTCGACCAGAGGCTGGATCGAAAGGATGGGAATCATTGCGGAGCGTGCTTCCGGGTCGACAACTAATGCTGTTTCGAGGCGAGCCCCTAGCCGCAGCTTTTCGATTTCGAGATATGCTTCTACGATCCGCAGCTCTTCGGAAAGCGGAATTGTGACGCGGTCGCCCTGTAAAAAATAACGGAAAATATCGGCGAGGTTCAGGACCATGCGGCGCGCTTCGTGTGAGGTCCGGTCAATAGTGCCATAGAGCGTATTGAGCGCGTTGAATAGAAAATGTGGATTGATCTGCGCCTGCAGCGCGCGTAATTCCGCCTCGCTCGCCAGGCGCCGCAGCTCTTCAGCCCGGAAGCGCTCCACCTGCTCGACAACGGCCGCTCCCAGGCGGCGCATGTCTTCGAGGTCCTCGCTCAAATAACGGCGGCCGCCGCGGCGCGCTCCTGTAACCAGATACCGCACATCGCCGCTCGAAAACCGCAATGGAATCTGCGCGCCTTCGGACGGCTCCACGCCGAACAAAACAGAGGGTCCTTCCGAAGCCCCGCCGTTTTTGGAATCTTTCGGCACTCGAAACCGGTCCGCCCCAAGATGCCGCACCACTTCGGCTGCCGCTCCCGACAGCAACTCCTCTTCCGAACGCGCCGCCAGCGCTACATTCCCGATGGCATCTATGCAATCTTCCACACGGCGCCGCCGGAAAATTACCCGGCCCACCCAAACTTGCAATGCGTTCCGCAGGTATGCGAAGAGGATGAGCGAGAGGCAAACAGCGACCAGGGCAATCCCAGCCGAAAACATGCTCGACCGAATCGCATCCCACCAAAGAAATTTCCGATTCAGTAATAAGAGCGTGGCAATGTAGGCCGCCGCCAGCCCGAAGTTCACCAGGAAACGAATAAACGCATCGAGCAACAGGAAACGATAGTCCTGCAGAAGTACGATGAGCACCACCGGAATTCCTACGTGATGCCAGGTAATTTCAGCCGCCCAGGGAGAGCTCACGTGCTGGTAGCCGAAGTGGAGAAATGAGCTTGTGAATAGCAGCAGGCAGCCGAGCGAGATCCACTCGCGTCGCGTCAAAAAGAAAGCGACTAAAATGAGCAGGCCAAATCCGCCCGCTATGAGAACGACCGCCATCTGCGGCAGGCCCGCGAAATGCAAGACAACAGCGGAGATACTGACCAGATAGCCGGCAATGGCGATGGGGTGGCGCTGTTCTTTAAGCGCCACTTGCAATAACACTGCGGGCAGCAGACTCAGCGCCGAAAAGCTGAGAACCATCACGGTGGAAGGATTATGCGAGGCGAGCGCAATCAGCGACCCGGCATTCCAGAAGAGCGCCAGGGCGCCGGCAGCCAACGAAAGCCGCGTCTGGCGCACTCCATGCGCACGCCAGTCCCGGACCAGCAGAATCAGAATCAGCCCAAACAGCAGTAGACCTGCCGAATGCCCGACCGTATTGATCAGGACAGGATCGCGCAAACTGGAATATTTAAGCAGCTCTATTTCAGGCTAACTGAAGGTTCCGCAAGCGGTAGCAACGTGCGCAGTAGTTAAAGAACCACGCGCGTAAGCAAGTGGCCGGAGCTGCTGATCCTTTTCATACTCCCGATAACGCAGCCTTGGTTAGGGAAAATACATGGCCCACTCTCTATGGATCGCAGGCCGCCAGGCGGCCTGCCGCCTCCGAGTCCGGCGAAGAAATCGAGAGATTCGATCCGAAAAACTCCCACAACCTCTATTCGAGCCATCAATCCGATGCGAGCGATTCTGACAATTCTTCCGCGGCCCGATTCGCGCGAAGTAGAGAGCGAACACAGGCCGCCTCCAAGATCGACTGAGTCCACCGCACTACAGCCGGCCAACAGCGCGCCTTCGGGCGCTCTGGAATCGGTTCTAGTCGAAAAATTGCTTGCCGAACTCGACGCTCGCACGGCCGCCCGATTCGCAGGGCCATACTTTATGGAGCGGCCGCCGGTTCGCCGGCATGTCATTTGGCTGCGTATCTTATGGGCCGCGCTCTGGGTGATGTCCCTTGTCCTTTGCGTTTTTGTAGTCAAATACTTCGATCGGCAGCCGGCGCCCCAGGCTTTCGATCCTGCCCAGGCCCAGTCGATCCATCATCTGGCGAATTCCATCGGCGACCAGAACCAGCAGTTTTCGCGCATGATCGATTCGGTTCAGACATTGGCTGACGCTGTAGCCGCAGCCTCCGCACGTACCTCTGCGATGCAAACAGCACTAAGCCGCTTAGGCCATGACTTAACACCAGTCCAAGCGGCCCCGCCCCAGCCTCAGACAGTTCCAACCCAGGTAGTTCCAACCCAGGCCGTTCCATTCGCCGCGCCGGCCACGGTACTGCTTCCGCAGCCGATGATTGCACCAGCGCCCACAACCGCACTCTCCATGGGCGGCCATCATCACGATCCTATAGAAGATGTCATTGCACCGCGCAATGCTATCGTCCACCACAACGAAAGCGGCGCAATGGATTACTGGCTGATGCCGCGCATCGTCTCCGGATCTCGAACCATGGTCAAAGTCTTCCCTATCGCACAAACTAGCCTGGGGATTTTCGTTCATTGTTTCAATGAAGTTCGCGATTATGTGGTGACGCCGTCAGGCGATTGGATTAACGCCTCGGACCCGAGCGGTAATCGCTAGCCGTGCTGGGTGCGTCTATCCTGAGCGTATATGCGCTCTGTCGCCTTGTTCGTCTGGGCCGGAATTCTGGCTTCTGCCGCGCCATCTGACTCCTCCCCATCCTGGATTGCAAGGAGTAATGAGAACGCTAAGCTTCTGCTGAGCGTGGAGGCGCGCTATGCGCCGGAAGGCGCCGGATCTCTCGGCGTCAGCGGGCTGGACGAGCAAATTTCAGTTCCCGCGCCGGATCTCGCTGAGCGGGCGCGCCGCGATACGGAAAAAGCGCTCCAAACACTCCGATCCCGGCTCGCTTCCGAGCAGGATCCGCTCGTCAAACAGGATCTCGAAATTTTGATCCAGGCGGGTGAGCGCGACAACCGCTTGTCTTTGGCTGAGGAAAAATATCTTCTTCCTTATCAGAACATCAGCCGCACGATTTTCTTTGGCATTCATAGCCTGCTTGACGATCAGATCGCCCCGGAGCGGAGAAAGGCCGCGGTTGTGCGGCTACGCCGCTATGCGGGTCTCGAAGCAGGCTACACGCCCATTACCGTGCGTGCCGAAAATGTTTTTCGCGAAAAGTTGAAAACGGCGGGGCTACTGGGACCGGCCAAATCCCAAGTGGAGCAGGATATCGCCAACATGAGCGACTTCTCTGAAGGCATTGGCCAGCTCTTCGAAAAATACAAATTGACGGGCTACCAGGAGCCATACGCCAAGCTCAAAACGCAGCTATCGGAATACTCGGACTTTCTTCGAAAGGAAGTACTTCCGAAAGCACGCTCCGATTTCCGCCTTCCGCCGGAGCTCTACGCCATCGGCCTTGAAAATTTTGGCGTGGACTATACGCCGGCCGAACTGACCCGGCTGGCCCACCAATCGTTCACGGAAATTCAAAACGAGATGAAGCCGCTTGCCGCGAAAATCGCCAAGGAACGGCATCTTCCCTCCTCCGATTATCGCGATGTGATCCGTGAATTGAAAAAAGATCAGGTGAGCGGGGACCGCATCCTGCCGCTATACAAAGAACGGCTGTCGGAGATCGAAAGCATCATTCGGCGCGAACATTTGGTGACGCTGCCGGACCGGCCCGCCATCATTCGTCTGGCCACCCCGGCGGAAACGGCGCAACAGCCCGCGCCGCATATGCGTCCGCCTCGCCTGATCGGCAACCATGGCGAGCGGGGCCAATTCGTTCTTCCGGCCGGAACGACCGGAGCCGATGGCAAGCCGCTCAAATACGACGATTTCACGTTTTCCGCAGCGGCCTGGACACTTACCGCGCATGAGGCTCGCCCCGGACACGAAATGCAATTTGCCGCCATGATCGAGCGCGGTGTCTCGCAAGCCCGTGCCATTTTCGCCTTCAACAGCACGAACGTAGAGGGCTGGGGATTGTATTCGGAATGGTTTATGCTGCCCTACATGCCCGACGAAGGCAAGCTGATCTCCCTCCAGCTGCGGCTGCTTCGCGCGACACGCGCTTTCGTCGATCCTGAATTGCAGCAAGGCAAATTGATGCCGCAACAGGTCCTTGAAATTCTGCAAAAAGACGTAGTGTTATCCAAAGCGTTCGCTACCGAGGAAGTCGATCGATACACATTTCGCGCTCCTGGACAAGCCGTTTCCTATTTCGACGGCTACATGCGCCTTCGCGAAATCCGCGCCGCCGCCGAAAAAGCATTGGGTCCCAAATTTAACGTCCAGCGCTTTCACGATTTCATTCTTTCGCAAGGCCTGCTGCCGCCTGATCTGTTGCGCAAAGCCGTCATGACAGACTTTGTCTGAGGGCGGCAAAAGAACCGCGCGCGTTAGCAAGCGGACACTAGAACGTGATGCGCGCCAGCACCTGGCACCGGCGCGCATTCGTTCCGTCAGGGAATCCTTGCGAAGCGGAGCCTTGGCCCACACCCGAAAGAGGTACAAAGATACCGCCGCGCGCAAGTGAATATGCGTTTGCTAATACAGACGTGTTGTGAATCGTATTGAACACGTTGAAGCCTTCGAAGCCTAAAATCAGCTTCAGACGCTCACCCACGGGCCACGTATGGCTGATTCTGGCATCGACGTTATAGGTCTGGTCGATGTCGAGCGTACTTACCGGCAAGAACGGTACGCGGCTCCAACCGCCTGACCCATTAAACGTGTTGTTGGCAAGTTGGATATCCGGAAACACTCCACCGGGCGATGTCGAAACGGAATTTACGGTTGCCGTCACCGGTTGTGCCGAAGCCAAAGTAGTGATGGCCGATAGCTGCCAGCCGTTGACAAAGTACTTCACGAAGGCCGAATTGCCCCGATCCATCCGCGGCTCCCATACCCAGTTAATAACGGCGCGGTGGCGCTGATCTAGAGTCGAACTGCCCTTGTCGAACCGGTAGTCACCCGGCAACGTGGAATTATTGAAAGTGCTCGAAACGTTCCAACTCGCTCCCTGCTGATCGGCATCGTCAATCGCATGGGACCAGGTGTAAGCGATTTGCATCTGGAAACTAGACGAGAAGCGCTTCTGAACCTGCAGAGCGAGGCCGTTATACCAGGACTGTCCGCCGTTTTCTACCTGCAGAATCGAGCTATAGCGTTTGTCTAACCGATTCGCCAACGTATAAACCGGTGCACTGAATGCACTCACTGTAGTGTGGTTTCTATCCTGCACAGTGAAATCTTCCATAATGCCCTGACCAAGATTCAAATCGCGTTGAGTATACAAACCGATTCCACGGCTCCATATGTAGCTAGCTGTGAATGCCACGTTACGCCCGAATTGATGGTCGATGGCGACTGTCCCTTGCTGCGTATACGGACTATGAAAATCCGGCGCGGCCAGGTTGAGTTTTACCGCACCAGGAGCGAATGGGACCAAATTCGGGAAGATCGGTGCGCCGGTTTGCCCAGGGTTGAGCGAAGTGGAGGTTTGGTACTGCCCGTTACCCAGGAAGAGCGTATCCAGCAGGTTTCCATGGAGACGAGCGTAGAAGATGCCGTAACCGGCGCGCAGTACTGTGCGATCGGTCAGCAAGTATGACAGACCGACGCGGGGTGCGAAATTGTGCCCCGGCGAGGGCACTTTCCCGGTTTGAGGCCAATTCGAATCTACTAGCGTCGGCTGTGGAACGAAGGTCTTCTCATAACGCAAACCATAGTTCAACGAAAACTTCTGCGTGGGTTTCCAGGTGTCCTGAATATAAATGTTGAAATCCGTGGTGCGGATATTTTGAATAGGATTCCCGAACGCCTGGGTAAAGTTGTTATAGTTACCCGGAACCGGCCCATTGAACCTGCCGCCGTTGAAATCAAGCGCTAAATTAGTGATGTTGCTATAGGAGTAACTACCGTGCTGGTTGAAAAGCTGATTCATCCAGTCCTGCGTTGTCGAGATGTCGACGCCGAATTTAGCCGAATGGGTGCCGGTGGTCCAGCTATAGTTGTCGACAAGTTGAAAACGGTTTTCACTCGGGAATGTCCGTGGATAGGCTTGCGCCGCGCCTACGGTAGAACCCGCGATCGTGACATACAGCGGGCCAGTGCTGGGCCAGAGGTCGGAAGCGGCCGGATCGGACAGCCGGTCTTTGAACCAGCCAAAACGAAATTCGTTCACCGCGCTAGCGGTGGGAATAAACGTCCAAGAGGCTTTGCCATAGCGATCTTCCACGGTTGAGTTGCCGTTGTTGCCAAGCAGGTTTCCGTTGGTAAGTACGGTCTGTGTCTGGATCCCGTGCGGGGAAACCCAATGCATTGCGTTCAAATCGAAGCTCAACGTGTTGCGGTCATTGAGCTGCCAATCGATTTTGGCAAAACCGAGATGCTGGTTGTAAGTGCGTGGCAGGGTCACGTTCATCTGTTTCTGAACGAAATTGATGGCCGCCGCGCACTGCGCCGCCGTAGCTGTACAACTGCTAGGCGGAATGGTATTACCCGCCGGATCGGTCAATGAGTTATTGATGATTCGATTAATACCGGGAAAGTTTCTTCCGGTGTAATCGTAATTAACAAAGTAAAACAGCTTATCTTTCTTGATAGGTCCGCCCAGGCTGAAACCTACGGTGTCGCGATGCTCCGGCGTGCGTAGCCCATTCGCGTAGCGGTCGAGCGCCTCGAGCGTGCTACTGCGGTAGAAGCCGTACCCCGTGCCGTGAAGGCCATTGGTTCCGCTGCGAGTCACTGTATTGATGACACCGCCCATTGCGCGTCCGAACTCCGCTGAAAAGCCGTTTGACAGCACCTGGAACTCCTGCACGGCGTCCTGCGAAATCTGGCTGCCTACGCGCGTGCGGCCGGCGTTTTCGTTGTAGAAGCTGTTGGTGGTGTCGTTGCCGTCGGTGAGGAACGAATTGCCCATAGCGATGCCACGGAAGCTC
>JAICIH010000040.1 GCA_025924475.1 Bryobacteraceae bacterium | reverse complement strand
CAGCGCATCCTTCAGCGCCGCGACGGGCCTCGGATGCGCGTGTGCATCGATCAGGCCCGGGAGGAGCGTTGCGCCGCTACGTCAATAGTCGGCACGTCGCGCCACTTTTCAAGGCTTGCCGCGCACGCGTTCGCCATCGAAGACCCGGACATTGGCTATCGCAAATGGTTCATGCGTAGCTCGGCCAGCGACCGCGGGCTGGGCGATCGCCACAAGCGAACCTGCGACGACGAGAGCGGGCATGATCCAGACGCGGTGCATCGCACGTTCCCGTTGTGAGTGGATCGACTTACGCACGTCGATTTGAATAGGTCTACTCCAAGTCTGGCCCAGCAGTCTTCAACGCCAACATCACCGTGTCTCCTGGTCTATCACAAAGCCGTCCGACTAAGCGGGCGAGCGTTTCGACCTGACGACCCTGCACTTGGCTGCGTTGCGATCGAATTAAAGGAAAGCTCGCGTGCAATTTACTCCATTCGCAAAGCCGCCATGGGATCGATTTGCATCGCGCGCCGCGCAGGAATGTAGCTCGCGATCGCGGCCACAAAGATCAGCAGTAACGGCACTCCAACGAACGTCACCGGATCTGTGGCATTGACATGAAACAGCAAGCCTTGTAGGAAGCGAGTCAGGGCGAAAGCTCCGGCAACGCCGATCGAAACGCCCACCAGCGTAAGCGTCAAAGCCACTCCCATCACTTGCGAAAGAATATTGGTCTCGAGCGCTCCCAAAGCTCGCCGGATACTCAATTCTCTGGTCCGATGCACAACCAGATACGAGATAAGACCGTTTAGGCCGATCGCCGCCAGCAGCACCGCCAGCCCGGCGAACGATCCCAACAACATCATCAACGAGCGCCGCTGGCCGAGTTGACTTTCCATCAGCTCATTCATCGTATGGACGGCCGTAATCGACTGATCGCGATCCAACCCTTGCACTTCCCGGCGAACTGCAGCGATGAACTGCATGGGGCTCCATCGCGTGCGGATTGCGAGCATGGCGTGGGACTGTGTGTTCTGCGCAAAGGATGTGTACACCGTCTCCCGCCAGGCGCTGTCTTCGAGGTTCTGATGCACATGGGCGACAATGCCGATGATTTCCGCCGGTTGCGGGTTTACGCCGCCGATCCAAAGATGCTGGCCGATAGGGCTCTGGCCGTTCGGATACGCCGGCCAGAACCGCCGGGCCAAATCTTCGTCAATGATCGCCACGCGCTGCGCGCCCATGCCATCCCGTTCTGCAAAGTCTCGCCCTTGCCGGAATGGAATCTCCAACGTTCGAAAGTATCCCGGCATGACGATCAAGGTTGTGACGATCGGGCGCTCATTCAATTTCAAAAGCGGTTTGGCGGCGTCTTGCACAGGGGTCCCAGGAAATGGCGTCATGGGAAGCGTCAGCGCCATTGCGGCGCTCTGAACGCCGGGTATCGATTCCACACGACGTACGAGTTCTTTAAAAAACTCCGTCCTCTTCCGATCGGTGTTGTAGCGCAGCGGCGGCAAAGCGATTTGCGTAGTGAGGAGGCGTTCCGGGTTGAAGCCTGGCTTAATCTCACGCAGGTACATCACGCTTTCAATCAGCAGCGACGCGCCAATTAGCAAGACGATGGACAGCGCGACTTGTCCAATCACCAGAACCCCACCCGCAGTAAGCCCGACCCGTAATTTTTGCATCGACCCGCCCACCGCTTCGCTGCCGGTCCTCAAGACGCACATGAGGTCCAGACGCGACGCACGCAGCGAAGGCACGAGACCGAACAGTACTCCAGTGCCGACGGATAACATTGCAGTAAATCCGAGCACTATGCCGTCCAAGTGAATCCCGGCCGCTCGCGGGAGATCCAAAACATTGGTACGCGACACGGCGCGCAGAATCCAGCCTGCGAGCAGGATGCCGAACGTTCCTCCCAGGATCGACAGCAGCACGCTTTCGACAAGCATCTGGCCAACGAGACGGGCACGACTGGCCCCCAGCGCAGAGCGCACGGCGAATTCGCGCGTACGCGAAGTAGCGCGCGCCAGAAGCAGGCTTGCCACGTTGGCGCAAGCGATCAACAGCACGAACGCAACGGCACCAAAGAGCATCCATAAGATGGAACGGGCTCTCGAAACAAGCTCATCCTTCCACAACCTGGCGCGCACAGGACCCTTCGTCTTGGCATCGAGCATCGTGGGATGCAATGCCGCATATCGACGCTGAATTACCGCCAATTCCGCGCTCGCCTGATCGAGACCCACTCCCGGTTGCAGACGGCCAAATACTGCCAGGAAGGGGCTAATGCGCCGGGATGGCGGAGATATGGCCGACCACTCCGATGGCTTTGTGACCCAGACGTCTACTTGCGGAAAGGGGAACTCGAAGCCCGTGGGAAGAACGCCAATCACAACGTACGGTGCGCTCGCCAGAATTATGGTCTTACCGATCGCGTGGGGATCGCCATGAAACCGCCGCTGCCACAGGCCGGCGCTGATCAGGGCGACGGGCGCACCGGCCGGCGTGTCTTCTTCGGGTAAAAAACTTCGGCCTAAGAGAGGCTCTATGCCAAGAATGCTCAGGAAATTAGCCGAGACTCGCGCTGCCTTGAGTACTTCCGGCTCGGCGCTTCCCGAAAGCGTCAGGTCCTCCATACCAATCGCGAATGCGCCGACGTCGCTGAACGACTTACCGTTTTTGATCTCTTCGAAGTGGGCTATGCTGGCTCCTCCCGCGAGCCGGACCAGGCGGTCCGGGTCGCGATATTCGAGCGGCTTCAGCAGCACCGCATGAACAGCGCTGAAAATCGCAGTGTTCGCTCCAATGCCGAGCGCCAGAGTCACTATGGCAGCGATGGCGAACGCAGGAGCCATGCGCATGGTCCTGAGCGCGTAGAGGAGATCACGCGAAATGGCTTCCAAGGAGAGATAGATCGACCTCATGGAACAGATTTTCTCCTGGAGACAACTTTACTTCCGAAATCGGCAAAATTAAGTCAACGCACGGTCTGATTGTGCGGTTGATAATGCGTTTATGTGGACCTTCCGGCACCAGAGCTCCCACGCCGAGAGCCGTTTTATCCTTCTTCCCTCGCTGGCTGCTTTGGCCGCGATGGCGTGTGCGGTTACCGCCTCGGCGGCCACGTACGAAGTAAACAGCATTGCGACTCTGCAATCAACGATCGACAACGCCGTCGCCGGCGATGTCATTATCATGCAGAACGGAGTTTACACGACCGACGCGTATATCACGATCAATCGTCAAGGTACCGAGGCCGAGCCGATCAGGATCCTCGCGCAGACGGTAGGCGGGGTAGAAATCACAGGTACACACGGATTTGACGTAACCAGTCCGGCGGCCTACGTAGAAATCAATGGGTTTCTATTTACCCACGCCTCGGGCAGAAATCAGATTCGTTCCGGCGCCACGCACATCCGCTTTGTACACAATTTCTTTCAATGCACGGGCGAGGGCGCATACCTCACGGTGGCCGGCCATTACGCGGAAATCGCCCTCAACGAGTTCCGTAACAAGAGCACGCTTGGCAACATGATCGACGTGCGCGGGTCGGGCAGCCAGATTGCACAGCATGTCTGGATTCATCACAACTACTTTCATGACTTCACCAGCCCGGGCGGCAACGGCGCCGAGACGATCCGGTTCGGTCTGAGCGGCCTGAGCCTCTCAAACGGCTACGGCCTGATCGAACACAACCTCTTCGTCCGCTGCACTGGTGAGAACGAGATGATCTCCAACAAATCAAGCGCGAACACGTATCGCTATAACACGCTCGTCGATTCACCGGGAGGCGAACTCACGCTGCGGCATGGCAACGAATGTCTCGTCTACGGCAACTATTTGCGCAACACTGGCGGCATGCGGATTTTCGGCGACCGCCACAAAGTCTTTAGCAACTATCTCGAGGGCACGACCGGCATTAATATCGGCAATGGTGACGGAGAAGTCGCCGACGGCGCTCCGCTCACGAGCCACGACCGGCCGGACAACTGTGAGATCACATTCAACACGCTCGTCAACAATGCGCGCAACTACTTCCAGACCGGCCGTACGAATGGACTCGGTGCAACCGACACGGTGTTCGCGAACAATATCCTGCAGGGAGGAGGATCGGCCGCCAGCCTCAGCGGGCCGTACACAGGAGGTGTGTGGAGTGGGAATATCATCTGGCAGACCGCGGGTCCCGGCGTGATGCCGCCCGGAACGTACGATGAGGTCGATCCATTGCTGGTGGCTAAAGCGAACGGTCTTTTCCGCCCGCAGGCTGGCAGCCCGGCAATCGACACAGCAGTCGGTGACTTCGCGGCGGTCGACGTTGATATGGATGGTCAGCCCCGCCAGAACCCGAAAGACAGAGGCGCGGACGAAATCTCCGATGCGCCCGTAGTCGGGACGTTTTCTACGCCTGGTGACTTGCTCCAGTTGATCCACCAGAGGTAGTAAGTGGCTCTGAGGCGTTAGATTCCAGTCCGGCAATTCTGAAAATTTTCTTCACAGAATTGCTGCGTCCAGAGCTTTCAGCACTCAGGCGTCAGCTTTTAGCCGCTAGCCGCGGGACAACTCCGCGGACCATCGTACCTCTGACATCAGCTTACGCCTGCGGCCGAAGCTCTCAGTCACTGGAGAGCTTTTAAAAGGCCGGTGAGCATGCGTTCAATGCGTCATCGCATAAGCGACATAGTTGACGCCCAGTCGAATAGCAGCTGATCCCAGACGCTCCGGATACGACGGGTCATCGGCGAACTCCCATCCGTCTCCCACGTCCATGTTGAAACAGATGGCGACGATCATACGCCCCTTAGAGTCCAGCAAGGCCCGCCAATGTGGAAACGTCCCTCCGCGTTCGATGCCGCCGCTATTCACCACATTGGCGCCGACAACGCGGACACGTTCCGCCAAGTCATAAATGACGTGAAACGGTGTGCTATCTGGAGCCAACTCTTCTATGTGCGCGTCCGGATAGATTTGATGGATACCAGCCATGAACTGCGCCCATTCGTATTCGTTGTGAAAATCGTCCACCATCAGGAACCCGCCCCGATCAAAGTACTTCCGCAGGCGCTCTGCCTGGCTTGGCGAGAGCTTCCAATCTCCCGCGGAGATTGCCAGTAGAAAGGGATGATCAAATACTTCATCGCTGTCGATGTCGATGATGGTCTCTATCGGCTCGGCATCGATTCTCGTTAAGCGGCTGAGAATGCCGATAAACGTACGGTCCCCTTTGTTCGCATCTATACCCCAGCGCGCGTATGGACCCCATCCATCTCTCGGAGATCGATAACGCAATCGCCCCAGCGCAAATTCCCCCTTGCGGCCCGCATCCGGAGGATCGTCTACCGGATCCTGCATCTCGGGCTCGTACTTAGCCCAAATCCGCCCGCGGCTCTGGGAAAGCATGACGGTTGTGCAAACGCAAAGAGCGAGAAAACTGGAGACGGCAATCGGGACAACAGCCGTGCGACGCATGGATGCAGCTAAGCATCAGTTTACAGCCTAGTGAGGGCCTGAAGCTATTCGCCTACTCGCCGTTCTTTGCCTTGCCAGAACGCCTCACGCAACTCACGTTTCAGAATTTTGCCGGTTCCGGTTTTTGGCAACGGCTCCTGACGGAATTCCACGATGCAGGGCAGCTTGAATTTTGCCAAGCGAGGTTCGAGAAATGCCGTTAGCTCGGGATGCGAAAGCTGCTGACCGGGTTTCAGAGTAATGATGGCGGCTACCGCTTCGCCCCATTTGGGGTGAGGCGCGGCAACAACGGCGCACTCGAGCACAGCCGCATGCATTGAAATCGCTCTTTCGACTTCGATCGACGAAATATTCTCGCCGCCGCTGATAATAATGTCCTTCTTGCGATCGACAATCTGGATGTAGTTCTCCTCATCCCATACGGCCATGTCTCCGGTGTGCAGCCAACCTTGCGACATTACGGCCGCTGTTGCCTCCGGCTCCCGGAAATAGCTGTCCATCACGTTGTCGCCGCGAATCACGACCTCGCCGATCGTTGTCATGTCGCGCGGGACATCATGCATATTTGAATCTATGACGCGGACCTCATTGCCTAAAATTGGCCAGCCGGCCATGGCAGCATACGCCAGGCGGTGTTCTTCATCGCGATATGCCAGGGTTGCCTTGGTTCGTGAAGAAGTAGCTACAGGAGAGGTTTCGGTTAAACCATATCCGGCCATCACGCGGCAGCCGAAAGCCTGTTCCAGCCGTTTGACCAGCTCGGGCGTGGCCGCAGCGCCGCCGAGATGGATTTCTTCCATGCTGGAAACATCGAATTTGCCCAGATCCGGATAATTCACGAGCGCATTCCCCATTACGGGCACGAGCGACATTCCGGTGGCGCGCTCGTCTTCGATCAGCTTCAGCACATGGCCGGGTTCGAAGCGCCGCACCATGGCTTGCTTTGCGCCGTTCAGAATGGCGGTTTGCGGCCGGCCCCAGCCGTTAGCGTGAAACAACGGGATGGTGTGCAGCTCCACGAAGCGGTCATTCTGGGTGATGCTGCCGGTAACGGCGAGGGCGTGTAAATAGAGCGTACGATGCGAGAGCGCCACGCCTTTAGGCGAGCCGGTGCTGCCGCTTGTATAGAACAATTCGGCGATTTCGTCTTCGTTGAATGATAAAAGATCGGGCCGTTCGAGCCGTCCGCGCCCAAGCAGGTCTTCATAGGTGAAATCCGCGGCCGGGGAGGCGCCGTCAATCGCCACATAGCGGCGAATGCTCGCGCAGCATTTCCGAAAACTCTCCACTTGCGCCGCGAATTCATTCTCAAAGATGAGAATTGCGGGTTCGGCATGATTCAGAATTTGCGTCAGCTCCGCCGCGGTCAGCCGCACATTCATCGGCATAACAACGGCTCGCAGCAAAGGCGCGCCATAGTAGCCTTCCAAAAGCTGATTGTTGTTGTAGCTCAAGAATGCTACCCGATCGCCGGTCCGGACGCCCTCGGCGCGCAATCCCGCCGCCAGCCGCTCGCAACGCTCGCCAAATTCCGCATAGGTGTAACGGCTGCTCCCGGAAACCACTCCCACTTTTTTGCCGTAGAGATCGACGCCTCGATAGAGACAGCGAATGGGAGTGAGCGGGAGTTTCATGGTTTAATACCGTCCTCTTGGGAGCAACTGCTCCGCTATCTTGCGCCGTAACGCGATGGCGTTCACAGGCTCATATGTGGTGAGCCGGCGCAGAGCTACATCGTGCGAGCGAAGCTCCTCGCCGTCCGTGCAGGCCCCCAATACGCAGCGTGCCGATTGCTGGATCCGCGCCATCGCGTCGCGCAGAAATACGGCGCAGATTTCCGCCGCCAGGCCGGTCTTGCGCGCGCGCAGCCAGCTCGATTCCATCGCAAAGACTTCCATGACGGTGTCGGCCAGACACATCAGTATCTCCTGCTGTTTATCGAGCGCCGTTCCGTATCGTCCGGCGGCCAGTCCCAGAGTCAGCAATGCGATCTGCTTCGCGTTCTGGAGCAGGCGTGTTTCTTCGTCCTCAACTGGTTCGGCGATGGTGGCACTCAAGTTGAGTTTGCCGCGCGCGGCGCGTTTCAGCAGCATACTCGGAATCAGCAGGCGATTGATCTCATTCGTTCCTTCGAAGATGCGATTGATGCGCGAGTCGCGATAGATCCGCTCGATTTCGTAGTCCTGATGATAGCCGTAGCCGCCATGGATTTGCACGCCTTCGTCGGCGGCATAATCGAGCGCTTCGGAGCCATATACCTTCACCATTGAGCACTCGATGGCGTATTCCTCAATGGACTCGAGTTCCGTGCCGGAAGCGGCCTGAATGAGTCCGGCCGTTCGCCAGGCCATCGATTCGGCAGCGTAAATGCGTATCGCCATTTCGGCCAGTTTGTGCCGGATGGCTCCAAACTCGGCGATTGGCGAGCCAAACGCCTTGCGCTCTTTGGCGTATCGGATGCTGAGCTCGAGTGCGCGTTTCGCGCCCGCCACCGCCGTCGTTCCTAGTTTCAATCGGCCGATATTCAAGATGTTGAACGCGATAATGTGACCTCGGCCGATCTCGCCCAGGACATTCGCAGCCGGCACCGGAACATTTTCGAAATAAATGGCGGTGGTGGAGCTGCCCTTCAGCCCCATTTTCTTTTCTTCCGCGCCGCTGCTGACCCCTCCGAACGCGCGCTCCACCAGAAATGCCGTGAGCTTCTCGCCGCCTACTTTCGCGAATACGGTGAACAAATCGGCGTCGCCACCATTGGTGATCCACATCTTCTGACCGTTCAAGATGTATGTGGTCCCATTGGCAGTCAAATCGGCGCGGGTACGCGCGGCCTGGGCGTCCGATCCGGCCTGCGGCTCGGTCAAGGCGTAGGCAGCGATCATTTCCGCGCTCGCCAACCGGGGCAGGTATTTCCGTTTTTGCTCTTCCGTGCCGAAGTAGAGAATGGGAAGCGTGCCAATGCCGGAGTGTGCTCCATGCCAGGCGGAATACGAAGCATCCCGAGCTAATGCCTGAGCGGCGACGAGCGCGGAGGGAAGATCCAACTCCAATCCGCCGAACTGTTCCGGAATCAAGATGCCGGTGAGACCCAACTCTGCCGATTTCCGCAACAAGCGGCGGCCTAAGCCGGGCTCTTGATGAAGAAGGCCTTCCACATTCGGCGCGATCTCATTGCGGAAAAATTCTTCCGCAGTGCGGGCGATGGCGAGATGCTCGTCGCACAGGTCTTCCGGAGTGAAAACGCTTCCGGGCGTGCTCTCTTTAACTAGAAACGCTCCGCCGGCCAAATTCATGCCTCCTAGTGAATCGTCCTGGTCATTTCAATACTATCTTTGCGGGCGCCAAGGGAGTCAGCAGTGAGAATTCTTCCGATGTTCGTGTCGGTTACGATTATTTCTCAATGCCGTCTATGTTCTCGCTAAACTGGAACAGAGGTGACTACAATGGCCGAACCCAACCGGCAGGATCGTGAACAATCCGCGGCGGATCGTGCCAGGCGCTACTCGGCAACAGGTCATCCTTCTGTTGAACAATTGATGGCAGAACGGCGCACTGGACCAATTGCTGACGTAAGCATGCTTCGTGGTGACTTCTGGCCCGAAGAGGAATCGATCGAGGAGTTTTTGGAAACGCTCCATGACTGGCGAGGCCACACGCGGACCGACCCGGCAGCATGAGCCAAGTAGTCGTCGATACGGACGTTATCTCGTTTCTATTCAAAAATCACCCGATTGGAAGTCGTTACGATCCGGAGCTTGCGGGGAGGATTCCACTTGTTTCATTCATGACGGTAGCCGAATTGGAACGATGGGCGATTCAACGCCAATGGAATCCACAACGCCTTCATTGGCTGCATCTTTACTTGTGGCGATTCACGATCATACCGTCCAGCCCCGACCTATGTCGCCGTTGCGGAGGTGATGGTGGCGGCACAGGCGGCTGGTAGACGCATTGAATGTGTTGACGCGTGGATTGCAGCGAGTGCGTTGTTATACTCCGCGCCACTGATTACGCACAATCGCGCCGATTACGTCGGAGTTCCGGGTCTCACACTTATATCGCACCAGACAAAAGTCAACGGTCAGATTCACGATTTGCTGCACCACATTCACGCGCGCGGCTCATTCTAAATCGTACTTGCGGCGACGGCCGGTTGAAGCTTCTTTCGCAACTCGTCCGGTATGGGAATAGCGCGCTGTGTTGCCCGGCTCATGCAAACGATCACAACCGCTCCCGTGGCCGCGACTTCACCATCTTTCCATGTGCGAAACTCCAGCCGGGCCGAAGATCGGCCAAGCTTTGTCAAGAATACTTCAATTGCAATCGGATCATCGTGCCGCAGGGCGAGATTGAAATCGCATTCGACATGGACGCGTGGAAATGTAAACTCGCCGCCACCGTAGATAATTCCGCGGGAGCGCATCCACTCGATTTCCGCCGATTCGAAATAGCGGAACATCGCCGTGTAATGGATTCTTCCGCTGGCATCGGTATCGATAAAGCGAATACGGGTCTCGAAACGGAAGGATTCAGGCGGCATGCTTTCATCCAGCATGCCATTCTTCTATTAGAAGGCGAACCGCAGCGAAAGCTATTCAGGCCTTTGCGTAGCGATCCAACGTTTGAAGTAGTTTCCGCTCAATCACGCGAGCGGGAAGATTGAGCCGTAATACGCGCGCGGTAGCGGCGCCAATATCTGTCAGAGGCTCAATTACCGGACCAACGATGCGGAAATGCTCTGCCCAGCGATCTTGGCGCGGATGAAACAATCGCACAAGCTCGCTGCTTCCGGGATGAATCGAGGCAATATCACTCCCTTTGTAGCGGTTGCATAAATAACAGGCAAGGGCTAAGTTGTCCGGGTGACTGGTCCCGCCGTGTTTCCGGCTGATCACATGATCGATCTGATGCGGGAAACCTGCATCGGCTTGGTCCAGCAAACAGTACTCGCATTTGCCAAATGCCCGTAAATCGACTAGCTCTCGTACTGCTTCGGGCCAAGTCACTTCTGGGCAGCGAGGATCTGGCGTGCACGAGCTTTCGCCATGCGGAGGATGTGCTCCAACTCAATGAAGTGCTCCAACTCAGATTCCTGCTCGGGAGTCAACTGGTCCTCTTTGGCCAGGTCCAGCAATTCAAGCGCACGCTGCTGCGCTGCCGCAGAGGGTCGAAAATCAGCAACTGCCTGCGGCGTTGTGCCGGAGGCGAAAAAGTCGATGATTTCCAGATAGATTGGATTGCTGGCCACTGCTCACTTATTATCCTCCAACAAACCGCAGAACTGGGCTAAAGAGCCCTACAACAGAGCGGACAGCTTTGCCCTCCTCAAGCGAGACAAAGAATCAGTCATTTGAAAAATTCTCAAATCTCCGAATAGCCGGGAAAATTCGGCGACGTCATCCGCCCCTGCGGCCGGAGCGCCAGCTTCCCGTTTTTGACAAACTCGTCACCCCGTTCCGATAAATGTTCGATAAGGCGGTTGCGCCACTGGCGAAGCGTTGCCTCATGACCCGAAACTCCCGCCAAGTCCTTCAGCTCTTTGGGATCGTGCACCAAATCGAAGAGCTGTTCTTCGCCGTGCTGCGCGTGGAAAATATATTTCCATCGTCCATCAGTCAAACCGTTCCAATGATTCGAGGGGTGATAGCAGATGTTGTGTTCCAGATCGATCCATTGGCGCCACCCCTGACCGTTGTTGAGTACCAGGGAGAGCAGACTGCGGCCATCCATTTTCTGAATCATTTCCTCGGCGTGGGGAACGGAGCCTGCGTCGAGAAACGTCGGAAAAATATCGCGCAGCTCGATTGGCTCGGAACGCTTCTGGCCGCGCTCGGCAGCAATCAGGCCGGTGGGCCAGCGCATTAGCAGCGGGATCTTGGACGAAGGCTCGTAGGCATACGTTTTGCGCCACAAATTGTGATCGCCGAGCATGTCGCCATGGTCGGAAGCGAAGACAATCAGCGTTTCGTCCAGCCATCCTTTTCGCTCCAGCGCCTGTAAGATCAGGCCGACTTGTTCATCCACGAAACTGACATTGCCGTAGTAAGCCTGGCGCGACCGCCGAATTGTTTCCGGCGGCAGCTTGCCGTGCCAGATGTCATTACTCGAATCGCTGCGCGGCGCATAGCGGCCCGCCCAATCGCCTTCGACTGCCGGCGGGATGGCCGCATCGTCGTACTGTTTCATGCACCGGCCGGGCGGATCGTACGGGCTATGAGGCCGGATGAAGGAGACCTTCAGGAAGAACGGCTCGGAACGCTCATACGTATTCAGGAAATTGACCGCGGTATGGCCGGTCCAATGCGTGGCGTGCAAGTGTTCGGGAAACACGAACGGCTTACCGCGATAGTCGTTCCATCCGAGCCCGGTGGCATGCGGGTTGGCGGTAGGCAACTGCGACCAGAACCAGGCTTCGTAGTCGCAGCGTTCTTCCGGGGAAGCCGCCTCAAGCTTTCCGTTCTCCTGCTTATCGAACCAATACGAGCAATGCTCGTCGAGCACCATCTGGTGGTAGCCGTGGGCATTGCGGATCGGATAAAAGTGATTCTTACCGACAACGGTTGTGTAATAGCCGCTTGAAGCGAGAGTGCGCGGTTTTTCGACCGGATAGCGCGTGGCCATGCGCACCATCCCCAACATGCCGTGATGCCAGGGTGCAAGACCGGTCAGAAGCGCCGACCGTGCAGGCGTGCAACTCGGCACCGAGGTGTAGGCGTTGGTGAACGTCACGCCTTCGGCGGCGATTCGGTCGATATTCGGTGTTTTTACGACGCGGCTGCCATAGGCTCCCACGCAATCGGCGCGGAGCTGATCGGCCATGACCATCAGAATGTTGGGCCGTGAGCGCTTTAACCCGGAGTTCTGCTTGGCCTCACCAATCCGAGTTGCCGCCTGGGGCAGCACGCCCGCAACACCTAACCGGACAAAATTACGGCGATCCATTTTGTGTTCTTTGGCCTCAATCCTAGTGAAATTTCCGGCTCCTCAGATATTAGGTTACGCCTGGCGCTACCGTAATCCTGCTGATATAATTCGGGTGGTTCCGGCCGGTTTCTACAGTTTTCTTATAAGAGATCACAAATGACCGCGACTCGTTTTACTTCCTCTCTTTTGGGTCTGCTGGTGATGGCTGGTGTTTACGCCAACGCGCAAGGCCGCCTCAGCGACAAAGACATCGAAAACCTGATGAGCAACGTCAAGGACGATGTCAAATCCTTTAAGCCGATGTTCAATTCGGCAATCGGTAAGAGCTCCATTCGCAAGACCAGCCGCGAAAAGGAGGCAAAAAACCTGGTAGCGTCTCTCGAGAAGAAGACCGAAGCCATGCGAGATACCTTTCGCCGGACGAAGAAAGCCGAAGGCAATGTGCAGGATGTGGTTTCGACAGCGCAACAGATCGACAATCTGATCTACAGTGTGCAATTGAATCCGCAAACTACCTCGCAGTGGGAAAAGATTCGTGGCGAGATCAGCCAGGTCTCGGCCGCGTTCGGCATGCGGAACCCCTTCAGCCGCGGTATCGGTCCAGCCGGTCCGGCGGCCTCGAATGGGCTTCCCTGCAACCAGGCGGTGAGTGCCGCGGAAGCCAGCAGGTTAGTGGAACAGTGCCTGGCGGTTTCGCCCGGCACGCATCCTCCTTGTAATGCGCAAAATTCCTGCCAATTGATCATCGATGAAATCAAGCGCGGCTGTAACCTGATCGGGCAGGGCGCGCCGGGCTTTTGCAGCGAATATACGCGGAGCACCGGGGCGTATGGATCCAGCGGGCGCACGGTGAGTTGCTATTCCGACGACGGGAATCGCCGGTACTGCGACGCCGATACACGCAACGGCGTAGAGCTGATTCGCCAGCGCGGTACCGCGCGCTGTGAGCGCGGATATTCATGGGACTACGATGCACGCGGTGTGTGGGTGGACCACGGCTGCCAGGCGGAATTCCGGCTTCGCTAATTGCGGTTCCCAGCATCAATTAGCGGCTTTTGGCTCTGCGCGCTGTGTGTCGTCGGCACCGCACAGCAGCCGCCACCGTCCTTTAAGGACGTTCACGTCGACAAAAAACCGGGCGAGACCACTGGCCGCGCGCTAGTAACCATTAACGGTAAGGTCCGCCGGATCGCTACGAACGCATTGCAAGCCTGGCCAATTGTGAATGGGCAGGATGCGCTCGTGCTTTGGCTCGACAATAAAGCATCCGCGGACCGATATCGGCTGCGCTTTGTGGAAGGCGCTACGAGGAAACGCCGTGAACTGGGGGCCGTTCCCTTTTCCGCAGCCAAACTGATTGAACAGCAGCACGATGGCGATTGGGTGTTTGCGATGGCCGGCCAGGAGACGACAAGCCCCGTGCTCATCGTGGCCGATACAGAAGCCATTCATGGAGAGATTCGCGGCGCGGCCGATCCAAAATTCGAATCCGACGCACTGGCCTACAAAGATGCGGCAAGCGGAGAAAGTAAGACGGTTCCGCTCGATGCGATCCTCGCCGCCGACATGCGCGGAATCTACCGGTCTCGAGAATCACAATTTCTTCAATTCAACCGTGACGGAACGGCCGTAGTCGAGGAACGGAATGGGCAATTTCAAACCGGCACGTGGCGGACCGATGGCGTCAGTATGTCATTCGTTCCCAAGACCGGCTCCGCTCTCCAATATCCGCGCAGCGAGCTAGTTCAGACCGAGGGCGTACCGGCAGGAACGCGGCTGGACGTGCGATTGTTACATCCGCTCGACTCGAGAACGGTGGATGAAGGTGATCCCGTCCGCACGGTGCTGATTACACCGGCGTCGGTGGATGGCCATATTTTGATTCCCCAAGGCTCGGAGCTGAGCGGCACGATCGTCAAAGCACATGGCGTAGGTTGGGGCGTAGTCCATGAATCGGCGGCGTTGACGCTGGATCTAAACCAGGCCAAACTGCCGGATGGACGCACACTGCCGATCCATACTCGCTTGCATCAGGTGGAGAATTCCCGAGAGAGCGTGGATGCAAATGGAACGATCCGGGGTGTCCGCTCGACCGGGACGCTCGGACACTCGGCGGAAAGCAAGATTTCCTCGGTAGCGGCGGTCGACCCGGTTGCTTACCTGTTCACTTCGGTCTCGGCAACGGCCGTTCTCGGGTTCGCCGAACCGGAGATTCTATATCCGGCGGGGACCGAAATGGATATCGAGTTTACTTCGCCGCTGATTACTTCGCAAGTCTACCCGGCCAAAGTACCGCCCTTGACGCGCAGTCCCGGTGAGGAAGACTTGGGCGCATTTGTGCGAAGAGTGCCGTTTCGCACGATGACGAAGGGTTCAAATAAGCCATCCGATCTCACCAATCTGCTATTTATCGGTTCGCCGGATGGCTTACGGCGCGCCTTCGAGGCGGCCGGCTGGTTACCAACAGACAATTTGAACGCGAGCAGCACCTTCCAGACGCTGAAGACGCTGAGTGGGAACCAAACCTATCGCGAAGCTCCGATGTCCACGCTCTTGCTGGATGAAAGGGCGCCGATTTTGAATTTGTCGAAGACCACCAACACGTTTTCCTCACGCCACCATCTGCGGATTTTCGATCCGGCGATGCGCTACGGAGGCACAACGGTGTTGACCTCTTCGTCCACGCAGGATATTGGGATTGCGTTCTCCCGCAAGCAGAAAACATTCATTCACGTGATTGACGAGTACATCGACAATGAACGCTCGAAAGTGGTCAACGACCTCGAGTACACGGGCTGCGTGGATGCTATGAGCCTGGTGCCCCGCCCGTGGGTGCCGCAAGACGCGCACAATTCGACCGGCGACAGGCTGCGTACCGACGGGGCGATCGCGGTGCTGCGCATCAACGACTGTCCCCACCCGAAGACCTCGCCGGAAGACGAGCCCACTCCGCCGCCCAGAGCGCAACGCATAGCGCGGGACACCATGCTGGTGCTGCGTAACGATTTATGGCGCGGAAATTTGGTGTATCAAGGGATCACCGGCTCGATGAAGCTGCGCAGCTATCTGAAAACCAAAGATGAGCTGAAGCCGGATGTCGGCAACTGGCGCAAGAACGATCTTTCGGGCACGGAATACGAGGGCGCTGATGGCGCGAAAGTTATCGATGTTGATCAACAGCCCTCCGTTCAAACCGGCGAGCGTGGCGGCCCGCCGGCTGCCGAACCGCCTCCGGAGCCGTCTCATCGCTGGGACCCGCCAAGATACGAAATTGGTCTACAGGGCGGTTACCTCAGATATCCCACCACCCGGACCGACGTGTTAGGAATTCTCGCGACCCCCCAAAATCCGGCCGATGATTTTTTCGCCGTGATTCTGGGCGACCAGGTCGAAGGCGGCTGGACAGCGGGGATAACACTGACTTCGAACACCTGGCGCTGGGTATCGAACGAATTCAGCTATCAGTATCAGCGCGGCAAATATGAGCTATCGTTAGGGGTCCTCACAAATGCGAACGACGATCCGGAAATCAATACCGACCGGGTGGGTCTCGTAACGAGGCAATTCGAATATAACGCTCTGGTCCATTTGCGCCCTCCCGAATCGCGTTGGCGGCCCTACATCGCCGTGGGTCCGGTGCTTCAACTCATCTCATTAGCCGACGCCCCGATCAAAAAGCCGGACGGGCCGTTCAAGTTAGGCGCCGGGAACATAGGAATTTTGAAGGCCGCCTTCGACTTTGGGAGCACTCCCCCGCTGGAAGGCGGCGGAATTTTTCAACTCGGGATTCAGTACGGGGCCGGCATTAAGTTCCGCGTACATCCGCGTATCACCGTAAGGGCAGATTTCCGCGAAACGTTAAGCAAGAACCCCGAGTTCATCCGCGACAGCTACACAGACGAGTTTTTCTTCGACGAAAATTACGACGTGGATTTCGAGCGTATCCGCCCCGAAGCACATTTCCGGCAGCAGCGCTTTACACTAGGTGTGGCTTTCACGTTCTAGTGGCAGTCGAAAACTCGCGCCTGAGTACGCTATATTCAATAGACTCCTATACCTATGGCGCGGCCCGAAAACGGCAAGATGGAGAAAGTGCAGACGACACTCGATTCGGTGCTCGAAAGCGTAGACAAGGCGGAGGAGTTCGTGATCCAGGAAGCGGGCAAGGCCGGCTTCGACGAGGACGAGCAACACCAGATCGGCATGGCGGTGCGCGAATGCGCCGTCAACGCCGTGGTGCATGGCAACCGGTACAGTAAGACGAAAAAGGTGCATCTCGATATTGAGCGCTCGAGTTCGGCGTTGACGGTGACTATCGGGGATGAAGGCGAGGGCTTCGATCTGAATTCCCTTCCCGATCCGCTGGCGCCGGAGAATCTGCTGCGGCAATCCGGGCGCGGCCTTTTGCTGATCCGGACGTTTATGGACGATTTTGATTTGCATCCGCGGCCCGGAGGAGGCACGGAAGTACGCTTAGTCAAACATTTGGCGAAATCTTGAATTTATCCAGGTATCCCAATCATATGAGGAGGCAGAAGTGAGTGCTAAATTGACCTCTCGCCAAGTCGGCGATGTCACCGTAATCGACGCGGCTGGACGCATCACCCTGGGTGATGGCGCCAGCTCTTTCCGCGATACTATCCGTGATTTAGCAGCTAAAGGGAACAAAAAGTTGCTGCTGAACCTGGCGGACGTGTCCTATATAGATAGCTCCGGCATCGGCGAAATGGTCTCCGGATTCACCACCGTGACGAATAACGGCGGCCAACTGAAACTGCTCGGGTTGTCCAAGCGGGTGAAGGATCTGCTGCAGATCACGAAGCTCTATACCGTTTTCGAAGTGTTTGACGACGAGACGACGGCGATCCGCAGCTTTCACTAGCCGGTGAGCTGCCGGCCGGCTCACTAGTACTATTGGGCCCTCTGAAGGGACTAGGGTGGGGTGAGATTAGTCTGACCTGGTCAGCACATGTATAGCAGCGATACGCCTCTTTACAGTGCCTATGTCAGTCTCCGCCACCCAAAGCGCCTTCATTCCTTATTTGGAACACCGGCCGGTTGATGTTTTGCTCGCTGACGAGTTGACACTTGTCCGCGAGGGTTTGGCCGCCCTTTGTAATTCGATCGGGGGCTATCGTGTGGTGGCCCAGGTTGGCTCGGCAGGAGCGGCGCTAGAAGAGATCCAACGGCTGCGGCCGAAGTTGGCCCTGCTGGACCTGGGTTTGTCCGATCTTGCCACCACACAAGTGATCCGCACGGTACGGGACTTGCAAATCGGTACGCGCTGTGCCGTATTTTCCACGCGCAAGGACCGGAAAACTGTCCTGGAAGTGCTGCGTAATGGCGCCTGCGGGTATGTACTGAAGAGCTCCACTCCGGAACAGATGGCCGAGGCGTTGACGCAGTTCGCGCGAGGTGGAATTTACGTGTCCCCTCAAGTGGAAGTGATGTCGGTATTCCGCGAGAGATCCGGCCGGCTTCAACTAAACGATCCGTTGGATACGCTGAGCAGCCGCGAATTTCAGGTATTTTCGCTGCTGGTAGAAGGCGTCCGCGCCAAAGAAATCGCACTGCGCCTGGCACTCAGCCCCAAAACAATAGATACGTATCGCTCGAGTCTTATGCGCAAGCTCGATATTCACGACGTTGCAGGTCTGGTTAAGTACGCGATAAGACGCGACTTAGCGGATCTGCAGGCGTGACCGCCGCAGCTCTCTGCGAGGTGGTCTCGCTTATGCTACGCTACAGGTTGTTTTCCAAAGAAAGTAGTGGTACGCCTTGACGCGGCATGAATTAAAAGCGCAGCTAGAGCACGATCAGTTTACAGACACCGTTTCCGGCGCTATCGCTTATGCGAGTTCTCACCGGGAAGTGGTTATCCGCTGGGCAGTTATCGGCGGAGTTGCGCTGCTGCTTGCGATTGGCGGGTATTGGTATTACTCACATCAGAAGTCGGTTCGGCAGCAGGATTTGAGCGCGGCGCTCAGCGTGGTGGATACGCCGGTCGGTCCGGCGAACGAATACGGCAAAACGTTCCCCACCGAGGACGCCAAGCGGAAAGCGGCGCTTCAAGCGCTCTCTGGCGTGGTGAGCAAGTATCCGGGCAGCCGGGCTGGGTTGATCGCCCAATATTATCGGGGCACTCTCGAAGCGCGAGCCGGCGACGTCAAATCCGCGGAAACGGACCTGCGAGCAGCGGCGAATTCCGATAGCGAAGTAGCGCCACTGGCGCGCATTGCGCTCGCTCAGGTGTACCTCGGCGAGAAGAAGATGTCCGAAGCGCAAGGCTTGCTGCGAGAGATCATCCGTTCACCAACCAGCCTGGTTTCCAAAGCACAGGCGCAGATTCTGCTGGCCAAGGCTGATGAGACGGTGAATCCCGTCGAGTCGAAGAACATCCTGAAATCCATTGACAAATCCGACCAGGGGCGACCTGCCGTCTCACGAGCGGCCGATCAGCTCTCCTCGCAGCTCGCAAAATAGCTCAGGCGCCAGTATGCTGGCTCGGCTACGTTTAGATGCGCGCTGCCTGCGCGGACGCCGCTACCCGGAAGCTCCTCACCCGTATCGCAACGATTTACAGCGGGACCGCGATCGTATCATTCACTCGCGCGCCTTCCGTCGCCTGGAAGGGAAAACGCAAGTGTTCACGGCGGGTCTTTCAGATCATTTCCGTAACCGGCTGACGCATTCGATCGAAGTTTCGCAAGTGGCCCGTACGGTCGCGGTCACGCTGGGACTCAACGAAGAATTCACCGAGACTCTGGCGCTCGCCCACGATCTGGGCCATCCACCCTTCGGGCATGTCGGCGAGAAGGAGCTCGACCGTAAGATGCGGGACTTTGGCAGCGTGTTTGAGCACAATCGCCATGCGCTACGCATCGTCGATCACCTGGAGCGCCGCTACGCGCGCTTTGACGGGCTGAATCTTACGTTCGAAGTGCGGGAAGGAATCGTCAAGCATTCTCGCGAAATCGAAAGTCCCGCCGATCCGGAGATGGCGGAATTCCTCCCCGGCAAGCGGCCGCCGTTGGAAGCACAGCTGCTTGATCTGGCAGACGAGATTGCCTACAATACCGCCGATCTCGACGATTCTTTTTTCGCCGAGTTGTTTCCGGTGGAAGAACTGGCGCGCGTCATTCCGGTATTCGGCGAGCTGGCCGAACAGGTGGATACGCAATTCCCCGGCGCGCCCGGCCCGGTGCGCTTTTGGGAAGTTCAGCGGCAGATCATGAACTTTCTGATTGGCGGCTTGATCGATGGCACGCTGCGGGCTGCGGAAGCAGCCGGTGTCGAGACGGTGGAGGACGTGCGCGCCCTCGACTACCGTCTGGCCCGGTTTACGCCCGAGGCCGCCGACATCAACCGCCAATTGAAAGGCATGCTGGTGAGCCACGTCTATGCGGACGTGCAGTTGATGGAAGATCGTGGAGCGTATGTCGTCAAACTGGGCAACTTGTTCGATTATTTAATCGAGCATCCGGACCGGATGTCGGCCGGTTATCGCGAGCATCTGGAAAACACGCCGGTCCATCGAGTGGTTTGCGACTACATTGCCGGCATGACGGACAAGTACTTCGAGCGGATTTACAGAGAATTGCTGGGATGACTATTCGCGCGCGATAGCGCTCGATAGTTCTGCGGAACGAACTACGTAGTTCTTTTCGAGCTGGCGGCAGATCTCACCGGCGACCCGCTCCGGCGTTTCTTCCTCGTCCAATTCGATTTCTACTTTGATGTACAGGTCCACCCGCTTCATGACTGCTATTTCTTGCCTTCGAGCTTCTGGATTCGCTCGTCGTGGTCGCCGGTAATGCGCATGATGTTGTCTTCCATCCGCTGGAGACGCTCAGTGAGCAAAGCGAATTTGTCGTCAATATGGCGATTGAAATCGTCAAAACGTTTATCTACATCGCTAAAGCGCTTATCTATGTCGCTGCGCAATTCGCTAATGCGGCCCGTCATATCGCTGCGCAGCTCGCTAATACGGCCCGTCATATCGCCGCGCAAGTTGCTCATCTGGCCCGTCATATCGCCGCGCAGGTTGCTCATCTGGCCCGTCATATCGCTGCGTAAGTCCCCGATGCGCGAGTTATTGAAGAGCACCGCAATAACAGCGGCAAGAAACGCGGTGGCGAGCGTTACCAGTTGTGCGTCAGTCATCTGCTCTATTCTCTTCAGCTTACCGCGAATTGCCGTGCTCTCGATCGATAATACTTCTTAGCCCATGTCTGAGACGATCCTATGCAAAATATGCGGCAAACGGCGCGCCCGGCGGCATTGTCCCGCCGTGCATGGCGATATCTGCGCCATCTGCTGCGGCACCGAACGGGAGGTATCGCTCTCCTGCCCACTCGAGTGCGAGTATTTGCAGGAGGCCCACCGGCGCGAAAAGCCTGTACCGATCGACGACACGCAAATACCGGACCCCGACATTGCGGTAACGGAGGAATTCCTGCGCGATCACGAAGAGCTGCTGCTCTTTTGCATGGTTTCTCTCGTCGAAGCCGCCTTGCGTATCAGCTCGGCGACCGATGCGGACGCGCTCGAAGCTCTGGACGCGTTGATCAAAACCTATCGCACCACGGAGTCGGGGTTGTTATACGAAACGCGTCCGGTGAACACAATCGCCGCGGCCGTGCAGCGCGCCTTCTCGGCCTCGCTCGAGGATTATCAAAAAATCAGGGCCGAGCGAGAGAATCTTTCATACCGAAACGCCGAAATTCTGGGAGTGCTCGTGTTCCTGCGGCGCCTGGGCCAGGGCAACCAGAACGGCCGCCCGCGAGGCCGTATGTATCTGGATTTGCTAAGGCAAATGACGCCGGCAACGGCCCGCGACGAACGTGTCCCCGGCATCATCGTATAAGTAAAGTAAAAGAGAGAGAAGTTTCTGAAAGCGAAGTTGCTGGGTTGGAAAGAATTGGCGCCTGAGGTGCATCACTTCGACTTTGAAGTGCCCGGCTGCCAGGAATTGGCCTTTACGCCAGGTCAGTTTGTCTCCGTACTGGAAAAGGCGGACGGCAAAGAGATTACTCGCGCCTACTCCATCGCCTCCCCGCGCGGCGGCAACCGGTTCGCTCTCTGCTTGAACCGCGTTCCGGACGGGCTGCTCTCGTCCTATCTGTTTACACTCCATCCCGGCGAAGAAGTGGAAATGCACGAGCCGCTCGGGTATTTTACGCTGCGGCATCCGGAGCGGCGCGCGGTGTTCGTCGCAACCGGAACAGGCATTGCACCGTTCCGCTCGATGCTGCTCGATCATCTTCCGAAAACGCAGCCGAAGATCACGCTGCTGTTCGGCACGCGCTATGAGCACAGCCTGTTATACCGGGAAGACATGGAGCGGCTGGAGAAGGAATTCCCGAGTTTCCGATTCTTACCGACTCTCACCTGCCCCAGCGAATCCTGGAATGGCCGGACGGGACGTGTCCAGCAGCATCTCGATGAAGCTCTGGCCCTGCGCAGTCCGGAAGACATGGCCAACGTGGACGTATATGTCTGCGGTTTGAAAGAAATGGTCGACGATGTGCGGCGGGAACTCAAAAAACGCGGCTTCGGCCGCCAGCAGATCATTTTCGAAAAATACGACTAAACTGCCACACGCGTAGTCTGTGTCTGCGGATAGAATTCCTTGGTCTGTTCGAGATTCGCCAACGTAATCCCGGGCAGTTTGGCAGAGGCCGTCCCTGCCGCCACTCCCCAGCGCAGCGCTTCGCTGAAAGCATCGCCGCGAGCGAGCGACCAGACGATGGCCGCCGCCATAGCATCACCAGCCCCGATTGGGCATACGGCGTCTATCGGCGGTGGAAGCACCTCCAGAATGCCTTCGCTAGCGGTCGCCGCAATACAGCCGCGCGCGCCGAGAGAAAGCACCACCGATTTGGGCCCGAGCGCTTTGATCCTTCGAACGGCGTCGATGAGCTGCGAGCGCGTAATCAGCGCCGTGTTTAACAAACGCTCCGCTTCGGACTGATTAGGCTTGACAATCGTCGGATGCCCTTCCAGGCCATGCAGCAGCGGATCTCCGTCGGTATCGAGCAAAGTTTCGACTTTGTGCTTATTCGCTAACTTGAGAAGCTTCGTATAAAAGTGAATATCCATTCCCGGCGGAAGGCTGCCGCATAGCATCAGCCAGGAGGAGCCCGGCAGCCACTTCTCGGTTGCCTCAATAATGCGCCGCTGCTCGATAGCCGACAAACTAGGGCCGCGCTCATTTAATTTGATCGACAAGCCCTGACGGTCTGAAATGGTCAGGTTCGTACGGATTTCACTGCGAATCTTGACAATTTCTTTGTCGAAGGTGTCGTGCTGCAACTGCTCTTCAAAGCGGCGCCCGATTTCACGGCCGGCGGTGGTGATCGCGACGACCTGCGCGCCCAAGCTGGTCAGCACGCGCGCCGCATTGATGCCCCGTCCGCCCGCTGCCTCGGTGGTGGATTCAATGTAGCCGCGATCTTCGAAGACCAGGCGGTCAACGGACACAATCCGGTCCAGCGCGGGATTTACCGTGAGCGTAAGGATCGGTTTGTTCATCAAGAAGGACGGCCGTTCCGCGCCTGCATCCGTGCGGCCAACATGCCGCCAAAGGCTGCCGAAATGGTCAGAATAAAGAACCAGGGAATCAGGCTCAACATCAGTTTTCGGGGATCGTCTAAAACTTTAGCGAACTCCGGCATCTTGGTACTGAAAGCCTTGAGTATTTCTTGACCCTCTGGCGAGCTTAACGAGATAACGGTCACAATGACGCACAACGCCACCATGAGAAACAGCCAGAAGCCGGTCATTACGCCAAGCTTGGCGCCAATAGACGGCGTAAGCGGCTCGGCCGCAACGTTCTTATAGAATTTGGTCGCCGCAAAACCGGCCCCGCACAATACCAGCGGCACCAGCAACGGGGCCACGACAGAGGCGATCGATAAGCCGACCAGCGAGCACGCCGCCACGGCTCCGGTAATGCCGACTGCGCGCAAATTGCCGAAGCCGATGCGGCCCGGAGGGGCCAGCGCCGGGGCCGGCGGCGGAGGAACCCGAGCCGCGTCATCCCGCTGCTCGCTCAGCCGCGCAATATCTTCTTCATACTGCGGCTTCCCACATTTGTGACAAAAACGGGCGTCATCCGGTAGAAGGGCGCCACAACTACAACGCGGTTGCACAAGTCCATGTTACTGCGGCCAGCGCTTTTCAAGTTATCCACCCTAGCTAAGATGGCTGGTGAGCCTCAATGTCCAAAGCGAACCTGCTGGTTGTCTCTCCTCGCGATCACTACGCCCTGCGCAATCTCGCGCAAGTCAAAGAATTAGCTAATATTTCGATTAGCAATGACGAGGGCGAGATCCAGCATCTCGGCAAAGACGCCGATATTCTTTTGCATACCAGCCTGACCGGCAAAACGGTCGCTTTCGCCAAGGTCTGGCCCCATACCAGGAAAGTGAAATGGGTACACTCGCTTTCGGCGGGCGTGGAAAGGGTGCTGATCCCTGCTTTCCGCGAAAGCCCGGTACCGCTGACGAACGCGCGCGGAGTGTTCAAGCGCTCCCTCGCCGAATTCGCGCTGCTAGGCATGCTGTATTTCAGCAAGCGCGTGCGGCGCTTGGTGGAGAGCCAGCGGGCCCACAAATGGGACGATTTTTCGACCGAATTTATCGAGAACAAGGTCATGGGAATCGTAGGCTACGGCGAGATCGGCCGCGAGTGCGCGCTGCTGGCCAAACCGCTCGGCGTAAAGATTTACGCCGTGCGCCGGAACCCGTCGCGCTCGGCGAACGATCCGCTGCTCGATAAGATTTTTGCGCCGGACGAACTGCCCAAGATGTTGGCCGAGACGGACGTGCTGGTAGCGGCCGCGCCGTTAACGCCCGAAACCAAACACATGTTGGGGGAGACCGCGTTTCGCGCAATGAAGCCGTCGGCAATCGTAATGAACGTGGGGCGTGGCCCCGTGATTGACGAAGCTGCCTTGATCCGCGCTGTGGCGGAAAAACGCCTGGGTGGCGCCGCGCTGGACGTTTTCGAAACGGAACCGCTGGCTGCCGATAGCCCGCTCTGGGACATGGAGAATGTTCTCATCTCGCCGCATTGCACGGACCGCACGGTGAATCCGGATTGGCTCGATTTGAGCATGCAGTGTTTTATCGATAACTTCCAGCGGTACATGAAAGGCGAACCGCTGGAGAACCTGGTCGACAAGAAAGCCGGCTATTGATGGAGATTTCGCTCGCCGATATCGAGTCTGCCCGTAT
>JAICIH010000039.1 GCA_025924475.1 Bryobacteraceae bacterium | reverse complement strand
TGAGTAAACGGCAACATATCCGCGCCGATTTTGGCGTGCGGTTTCCGGTGAACAACACTACCGGCCGGCCCGTGCAGTTATTGTTTTATCTTTTGTGGGATTGGCAGGATGGAAAGTTGAGCGCCGGTTGGTAATGCGAGCGTTTTGGTTCCTGGCGGCGTTTCTGGCGGCGTGGCCGGCCAAGCCGATTGAGCCGGCCTTTCAGCATTCCGATCGCTGCATGGCCTGCCATAACGGACTCGTAACCAGCTCCGGCGAAGATGTCTCCATCGGCTTCAGTTGGCGCGCCAGCATCATGGCTAATTCCACACGAGATCCGTATTGGCAGGCGAGCGTGCGGCGAGAGTCGATGGATTTCCCCAATGTTCGGGCGGCAATTGAGGACGAGTGTTCGGCCTGCCACATGCCTGTTACGCACTATGAAGCGAAGCTGCGCGGCCGTCCCGCCGAAGTCTTCTCGAATATCGCCACCGAGGATGGTGTGACCTGTTCGGTATGTCATCAGATTTCTGATCAAAAATTGGGAACGCGCGCGAGCTTCAATGGAGAATTCGAGGTGGATGCGCCGAAATCGAAGCAAGAGCATCCCGAATACGGCCCTTTCGAAATCAAGAGAGGACAGCAGCGTATTATGCGGACATCCTCGGGCGGCTTTTTGCCGACGGAAGAAAAGCACATAAGAAAGTCGGAGCTATGCGCCACCTGCCATACGCTGTACACCACGGCGCGCGGCCCCGAAGGCGGCGAGTTACCGGAGCAGATGCCCTATTTCGAATGGCTGCACAGCGACTACCGGGACAAACAAAGCTGCCAGGACTGTCACATGCCGGAGGTCAAAGAAGAAACACCCATCGCGAAGGTGCTGGGCGAGCCAAGGGAGGGATTGCACCGGCACGTATTCATCGGCGGCAATTTCTTCATGGAAGGAATGCTGAACCGCTATCGCGACGAGCTGGGAGTAGTAGCGCTACCGCAAGAGCTGAATCGCGCATCGCGCGAGACGGTTGACCTGCTGCAAGCGAAGACAGCGCGTATCGCTATCGATCGCGTTTCTGTCACTGGCGGCCGGCTGATGGCCGAAATCTCGGTCGAGAATCTGACTGGCCACAAATTTCCGACGGCGTATCCATCGCGCCGCGCCTGGCTGCACGTAACGGTGCGCGATCGCAACCAGAAGACGGTATTCGAATCGGGTGCGCTGCACAGAGATGGCTCTATTGAGGGCAACGATAACGACGCGGACCCAGCACACTTTGAGCCGCACTACACGGAAATCGATCGCGCCGATCAGGTGCAGATTTATGAGCCGATCCTGAAGGATCCTACGGGCAAGGTCACCACCGGGCTGCTGACGGCGATCGGCTATTTGAAGGACAACCGGCTGCTGCCGCACGGCTTCGATAAGAATACGGCTGATAAGGATATCGCGGTGCACGGCGCCGCCGAGCAGGATGCGGATTTTTGCGATGCCAGCGATCGCATCCGCTATTCGATAGCCCTCGAGGGCGGCCAGGGGCCGTTCGAAGTGGAAGCGGAACTCTGGTATCAGCCGATCGGATATCGTTGGGCGAATAATCTGAAACCTTACAATGCGGCCGAGCCACACCGCTTTACAGGTTATTACGATTCGATGGCAGCGGACACGGCGATTGTGGTGGCGCGCGCTAAAGCTATCAAATGAGCGCTACGTTTTCAGCTTTAGCTGCTCGGGCAAGTTGATTATCCAGGGTAAGCAAAGAACATGCGTTCATAAGCGCCAACTTAAAGGCCGGGACGATGGGATGAATGAATTCAGCCCATTTCTCTTGTCACCTCGTCGGTGGATTCTCTCGGTTGGCGAGTGGCTTTTCGATCAACAGCGGTCTTGCAACCAGCGGAGTGAGAGCGCTTGGACAGGGCAGTGACGGTATTCGCAGATCAATCAGACGCAGGCTCGCTTTACGATGTGAAAGGAATTCGAAACAGATTCCGGTGGACAATCGTTTTTACGTAGGCATAGGTTTCAAGATCTAATCCAGGAATGATGCCGCCGCGTTCGATCAATCGGGCTCCTGGGAGGGCAAGCGCCTCTTCGACCGAGCCGATTCCGCCAGCAGGCAAGTTTGGCAGTGATTGTCCTGGCAGAATCGGGAGCGCGACGGTTTTCCCAGTATCCGTACGCGAAGCGGGAACGACTGTAACATAGAGCCACTTCTTGTCAGGGGACCAAGTAACCGCGCACGGCCCGGGGCAGATCGCACGCGCCTGACCTCCCAAGGTCGGAACGGCCACTTCGGGGATGAGCGCCCGAGGTTCGTCGGCGTTAGTAGTTGCGCGGGTAATTGCGATCGCCCACCTGCGATCCGGCGAGATCGTTTCGAGCGTGATGATTGGGTACGGAACCACCTTGGCCCGACCCGACCCATCCGCATTCATTTTGGCCAAGTAGTTTGAGTGCCCGTCGGTAAAACGAAACAGCACTTCCTTATTGGGGCCAAACCGCGGAGCCGCCATGCCTAAACTAGCAATGCATCTTGGCGCGGAACTTCGATCGAGCCGTGCAATCCAGAGCTTCGATTGTTCGCCAGAACGTTGAGTCCGAAAAACTACTTGTTCTTCGTCATTCGATACGTCGTATTCGCGCATCGAGATTCCCGGTAATACGAGGGCATTTTCGCCGGAAAGGAGATCCGTGCGCCACAATTCACTTGGCGAATCGGGCGATCGCTGACGGAGCAGATAGTACAGATGCTTACCGTTGGAAGAGAAGGACGGATTCGATTCCACGTCGTAGCTTACGTAGCCTTCGCTGGAGAGTGCGTGCTCGCCTCGCGAATCGTGAATCCACACGCTGCTTTGTTCAAGGCCAATCGAAGTGATGAGAGAGCGCCCGTCTGGTGCCATGGCAAGTCCACTCTCCTCGCTAGGACCGAACGTAATTTGCTGTGGAACTCCTGCCGGGAAATGCTGTCGCCACAAGTGACTGTTTCCGTTTACTGTTGCAGCGAAGTACATCCACCGTCCATCGATCGACCAGCCGGCCGCAGTGCATGATCCTTCAGGTCCAACCCGTGGGGGTTGAGAATTGCGGCCGAGATGCACTAGGCGACAAGGCTGCCAATCAGGATCCATTTGCACGACCAACGCCCATTTGCGGTCTGGCGAAGGAAACGAATAGTGCACCATGGCGCGATCGTGTTGTGGGAAATATATAGGGCGGTAGTCAGATTGATTTTCAGTCGCGGTGACAATCCCCATGTGGACCCCGGCATCAACGGCAGAAAAAAGGAGCCGGTGTCCGTCAAGCCAAATCAGTCCCGCGGCGTTTGAAAGCAGACGTCGGGATGAGCCGCCGAGGGAAGAAACTGTGTACGTGTTCCAAGCTGTTGCTCCTGATTCGAGAACCGTGTAGGCGATCCGCGAACCATCTGGCGAGAACGACACGTTGTATTTGGGCCTCGGGTCGTGTGTGACCTGGATGGGCTCGCCACGAGGCAGCAGCTTGACATAGATTTGATCAGTGGTCAGAAAGGCGTGATCGCTGCGTAGAAACGCGACCATTCTCCCGTCGGGCGATAGTGTTGGGGCGACCGCCGAGTCCGTGAAGCTAGTTAACTGTTCGTAAGAATTCGGAGCGTTTGCAGAGGGAGGCGAAAGTTGGCGAATGCTCACTGCGGAAAGAACGAAAGCTGTTACGGCTACCACGCCTTCGATCCACTTCCACTCAAGATGACGGTCCGGATTACTTCGTAGCGCGCGTGAGCCGGCGGCTTGCTCAGGCGAGTTCTGTGCGGAACCAACCGGAATCGCACCGCAATGAGTAGCTGGAGCAGTGAAAATATACCCGCGTTTCGCCACAGTCTGAATGAGCTGCTGCGAGTCATGGCCCAGGGCGCGCCGAACCTCGGCAATGCATTGCGCCAGGGAATTGTCTGTGACCGCGCAGTCCGGCCATACCGCATCTATCAGTTCCCTCTTCGATACCAGGCGGCCCTGCCGTTCAATGAGGTAACACAGCACCTGAAGTGTCTTGGCCCGGAGCGTGGTCGATTCGGCGCCTCGAGTGATCAAGCCTCGTTCTCGATCCAGAATGAAATCGCCGAGCCGGTATTGGCGCGGCAGGTAGTGCAGACGCGACTCAGGGCTGCTCATCGTATTCCACCAAATCAGAAAGCAGGTTCTGGGGCATTTTACTACTACGGTTCAGTCATATTTCACTGAAGTTTCAACGTTTTTTCATTACTTCCAGGGCAGCTGGGAATTAGTTTCGGACGTGCCGGTCATGCCGGCAGAAAAGGAGAGAGTTATGAAGAGACAAGTAGGGACTGCAGCTGCCGTTTGTATCTTTCTGGCGGTCGCGTTTGCGCCTGGCGCTCGGGCGCAATGTGGGATTACGCCAGAGTCCTTCCGTCTCGCAGTTCCGTTGCCGAACGTAGCTGCGGCCCAAGCTTTACCAAACACGACAACGGCGGGTACAGTCCAAGACTCAGCGCAAGGCGACAGGTCGATTGTCGGCTTCTGGAAGGTGACATTTACGTCCGGCGGGCAGGTGATTGATCTCGGATACGCACTGTGGCATAGCGATCAGACAGAGATCCTTAGTGACACCGCGGCGGGTCCGGCACACGGCAACGTATGCATGGGCGCGTGGGCGAAAACGGGCCTGAGGACCTACAAGCTCAATCATCAGGGATTGAGCTTTGACCTAAACGGCAATCTTAGCGGCACCGTCCTGATCAAAGAACAGGTTACCGTTGCTCGCGACGGCAACACTTACCGAGGCGCGTTCAGCACCGATTTCGTCGACCTCAGTGGGAACATATTCATGCACCTTGATGGCGAGGTAGCGGGTACGCGTATTACCGCCGATTGAATGGGCCCCCCTGTTCGAATTACATTTCGCGTTCTGTTTTCGATCTTCGCGATGAGTAACTCGAAGACGCGCTCAAGGGATTGAAACCGAACGTGCCGGCAATGGGTGCGCGAACATTCTGATTTACGTTCATATCGTGAACAGCCGCCGGCTGGTAATTGAGCTTGTGCCCGGCCCCAATCCGGAAACGATCGGGAGAGCCGCAAGAACTTTCTTTCGCCCAGCCGGTTAGCTGCAGGACCAAGCAGCCTGCGCGCTCTACGAAATAGCTCGCGAGTAGCGGTCTACGGTTTATGTATTCTGTCCGCACCGTCGGTCATCCCGGAGAGTGGCCGCTAGATGCCATCACGAATCGGTGTCACTGGTTCAAAAACATGGTTTCCGGAAAAGTGATCTGGCGCAGGCGCCATCCTGGCCTCTTGAATCCTTGCGTTAGCACCTATGGAGCACGCGTTTCCTTTGTGCCAACTCCAGGCAGGAAGCATCATAGACCGTCAGCCGCGCGACCGGCAAAGGCGGTTTTAACTGGACCGTGTGGGCATGATCAACTGCCGAAAAAGCCGCTCCAAAGCTTCCGCTGGCTTTTCGCAAATTCCGCTGTGTACCGGCGAAACCTGAATCATCGTGCTGCGCGGCGCGACCAGCCAATGAAATCGTTCTCCGGGAGCAAGGCGCGCGATAGGTCCGGCCGAAGGATCGCCGGAAGAGATTCGCGTGATCGCTTCGAGGTGTTGTCGAACCAGCTCTATATCCAGGTCAGGCCACAGTGCCTTCAGGCGCGATTCATCGACATGCACACGAGCCGCAAGAAAACGCCGCTCGGCGCAATAGACAATGACGCCGGCGTTTACGAACTCCTCACGCTCGACGCGGGGAACGATGCGAAAGACAGCGTAATCAAATGACGCCGGCACGGGAACGTATCGCCTCCTGTACAAAATTAGACGAAGCCTTCAGGCGCCGCGTCAGGATATCGACATATGCCGGCCGCAACTCCGGCGATAACCAAGCCGCTGGCGCCTGATCGAGAATTCCGGCGAAAATATCCGGCCCGAGCTTTTCGAACGCAGCGGAAGCCGCCTCTTCTATATGGGCGGCCCATGGCAAAAGCACATGATGGCGAATCGGCTGAAACGGCGATTCGACCATCTGCTCGATGTTCTTCCAATTGTGATGAAAATACAGCGCTGCGCCGTGATCGATAAAGTAGAGCGTTTTGTGCCAATACAGAAGATTGGGATTGCGCGCCGTGCGATCAACATTCGTGATGAAGGCGTCGAACCATACGGCGGCGGAAGCAATGCTTGCTTCGACGGTGTCGCCGGCGGCGGGATCGAACATCGTGGAGCCCGGAAGGTAATCGAGCGCCAGGTTCAGGCCCGCGCTGGCCGTTAGCAGTTCTCGGATTTCATAATCGGGTTCATTGCGGCCCAGTGCGGCATCGAGTTCCACCAGAACGATTTCGGGAATTTTCAGGCCTAGAGCACGGCCGATCTCGCCGCCAATCAATTCAGCCACCAAAGCCAGCGGCCCCTGCCCGGCCCCGCGAAATTTGAGCACGTACAGGCCCAGGTCGTCCGCTTCGACGATGGCCGGCAAGGATCCACCTTCCCGCAGCGGCGTGACGTACCGGGTGGCGCGAACAGTCCGAAGCATTGTTTTCAAAGTGTAACGGGTCGGCAGCTCAATCTGGGCTACCATGACAGTGACGTGAGACGACGTCTGCCATATGTCGCGGCGGCGCTGAGCCTGCTGATTCTATTGGGCCTGATGGCATGGCAGGGCTCTTTCAGTTTTCCGTTCGGACCGTCGGGACCGAGCGAGACAATCCTGTTTTCCGCCGTCTCCATGCTCATCTTCCTGCTGGGCGTGGCGCTGGCGTTTATGCTTTTCCGCGCCTGGGTGAAGCTGTATATCGACCGCCAGCGCAACCGCGAGGGCTCGCGCATCCGGTCGAAGCTGCTGTTCGGCGCACTGGCGCTGACGATTGCCCCTACATTATTTTCCACGCTGTTCAACTATGCCGTTCTAAACCGCACGCTAGACAAATGGTTTACACAACCGAAGCGCGGAATAGTAATGAACCTGCAGGATCTGGACAAGTCCTATCGCCGGGAAGCGCAGGACCGGGCACAGGCGCAGGTAAATTGGATCAGTCTGCTTCCGGAGACGCGCGATGCCGCGGAGAGCGGGCATATCAATTCGGCGTTTTTCAAGGCATTGTGCGAAAAGCACGGTATCCGGCAGTTGCTGCTGACGAGACAGAGCGGCGTGCCTTTGCTGCTCTACCAGGTGTTCCGGTCATCCAGCGCACCGCTGAAAGCGGATGCCGATTTCGAGTATGGCGGCGGCAAGACCGGGCATTTGACCTTGATCAGCGCGATTAGTGACGATCCGGCGCAAAAAGAATCCGAAATACAACGTTTTCTGAACGACCAGCAGCGCCTCGGCGGAAGACAGAAGTTTTATCAGGATACCTATTTCCTGCTGATCTGCCTGCTGACGCTGTTCGTCTTGTTCTTCGCCGCCTGGTCCGCGCAGATTCTTTCGCGGCAGATCAGCGTGCCGATTTCGGCGCTGCTCGGCGCGGCCGAGCAGGTGAGGCGCGGCAATCTCTCCTATCGCGTTCGTGTGAGCGCCATTGACGAGTTAGCTACGCTGGTGCGCGCGTTCAACCAGATGACCAGCGAGCTGGAAGGAAACGCGCGCGAGTTGGAAGTTCGCCGCCGCTTTACCGAAGCGATTCTCGAGAGCATTCCCACCGGTGTGATTTCCGTTTCGGCCGATGAGCGGATCGAGCGCGTGAACCGGGCCTTTGCGGGGATTTTTCCCCAAGAACCAGCGAATACCGGACGCCGCCTCTCCGATCTTTTCTCGGCGGAAGATCTTGCCGAGATACGGCATTTGCTGAAGCGGGCCCGGCGCACGGGCGCGGCGGCCTGCCAGCTCGATATACAACGCCCCAATAGCGTGTTGCATCTGGCGGTGACGGCGGCTTCGCTCGAAGAAAATCGCGGCATTGTCATGGTGCTGGAAGATACCAGCGATTTGCTGCGCGCGCAAAAGTCGGCCGCCTGGCAGGAAGTGGCGCGACGTATTGCGCACGAAATTAAGAATCCGCTCACTCCGATCTCTCTATGCGCGGACCGCATCGCGCGCCAGATTCTTCGTCTGCCGCTGCCTCCGGCCGCGCGCGCCATTTTGGAAGAATGCACGCAGACCATACAGCAGGAAGTGCAGAGCGTGAAGACGCTGGTCGATGAATTCGCGCAGTTTTCACGCTTTCCCAGCGCCCAACTGGTTCCCGCGGATTTAAATGAAATCGTAGAGAGCGCCCGGGCGGTCTTCGCCGGACGCCTGGACGGAATTGATGTCGCGGTATCCCTCGACCGTTCTATTCCGCAGGTGATGGCGGACCGGGAGCAAATGAAGCGCGTAATCGTGAACCTGATCGATAACGCCGCGGAGGCGATGAGCGATTCACCATTACGCAAATTGTTCATCGCAACTTCCCAGCCATCGGTGGATTTGGTAGAGGTTTCCATTACGGATACGGGCTGCGGAATTTCCCGCGCCGATAAGGAAAAATTGTTCTTGCCCTATTTTTCGACCAAAGGCCGAGGCACAGGCCTGGGGCTCGCCATCGTCAGCCACATCGTCAACGAACATCATGGCCACGTGCGCGTAGAAGATAATCCTCCACAAGGCGCGCGCTTTATCATCCAGCTCAATGGATTGCCAAATGGCGAGCCAGCGCCGCCCATAGAGACGGAGGAAAGCGCTCCCGCGCTAAAGTCGTAGTTCGTTCCTGTGCCGGCACGCGGACCCAAAGTACTGATCGTCGATGATGAGGCGAATATCCGCCAATCCCTGCGCGGTGTGCTCGAAGACGAGAACTACGATTGCACGGCGGTGGAAAGCGGTGAAGCCTGTCTGGAAGTTCTGCTGCGCGACTCTTTCGAAGCCGTGTTGTTGGATATCTGGCTCCCCGGAGCGGATGGGCTCGAGACGCTTTCGCGCATCCAGGAGCTGCCGGCGGGCACGCGTCCCGCGGTGATCATGATTTCCGGCCACGGCAATATCGAGACTGCCGTGAGAGCCACGAAACTGGGCGCCTTCGATTTTGTCGAAAAGCCCCTCACGATCGAAAAGGTCAGCGTGGTTTTGAAAAACGCCGTACAGCAGCGGCGGACGGACTTGGAGCTGCAGCGGCTGAGGGAAGATACCGAATGGCCGGAAATCATCGGCAATAGCGTGCCGATGAAAGCTCTGCGGCAGCAATTAAAGTTGATGGCAGGCACCAATGGCCGCGTGCTGATTTATGGCGAAAGCGGCACCGGCAAGGAACTGGTCGCGCGCGCCATTCACCGCGCCAGCCAGCGTGCCAACGGGCCGTTTGTGGAAGTCAACTGCGCGGCCATTCCGGAAGAGCTGATTGAAAGCGAGCTTTTCGGGCATCGCCATATGAACCGGGACGGCGTGGCCGACCACAAGATCGGCAAACTGCAAAAAGCGCACGGCGGCACCTTCTTTCTCGACGAAGTCGGCGATATGAGCCTGAAAACGCAGGCCAAGGTACTGCGGGCCCTGGATGAGCATCGCTTTGAGCCGGTAGGGGCGCCGCAATTTATTCAGGTCGATGCGAGAGTGATTGCGGCGACGAACAAAAATCTCGAACGGGAAATCGAGCGCGGCAATTTCCGGGAGGATCTTTTCTATCGCCTCAACGTCATTCCATTTACCGTGCCGCCGCTGCGCGATCGGGCCGAGGATGTGCCGCTGCTCGCTGAACACTTTCTGCGAGATTTCACGCTGGCTTACGGCCGCAAGCCCAAAGAAATAAGCGCCGAAGCGCTCGACGCGCTGATGCGATACGGCTGGCCGGGAAATGTGCGCGAGCTGCGGAATCTCATGGAGCGGCTTGTCATTTTGCATCCCCAGCGGCGTATCGACGTCCGGCACCTCGCGCTCGATGCCGGCCGCAAGACGCAGAACGGCAAATCGTGGGAAGCGGCAGGAAGCCTGCAGGAAGTGAAAGAAGCGGCCGAGCGCGACTATATCCTGCGCAAGCTTGACGAGACCGGCGGCAATGTAACGCGCGCCTCCGAGCTATTAGGCCTGGAACGCAGCAACTTGTACAGGAAAATGAAAGCATTGGGGATCGCGCCTAAGGAATGACTTTCCTGATCACCGGGGCGACGGGCTTCATCGGAAAGAAACTCGTGCATCGGCTGCTTGCGCGTGGCGACGCAGTCAATTACCTCGGACGCCAGCGGAGCACTCAACTGGATTCACGCGCTGCGTACCATCCCTGGAACAATGTGAAGGAATTGCCGCCGCTCGACAGCATGCCGCGTCTGGATGCGGTAGTGCATCTGGCGGGAGAGCCGATCGCGCAGCGCTGGACTCGGCCGGCGAAAAAACGCATCTATACAAGCCGCGTGGAAGGAACCCGCCAGCTTGTGAGGGCTATTGGAAAATTACGGTACAAGCCAGCCGTGCTCGTCTGCGCCTCCGCAATTGGCTACTATGGCGATCGCGGCGACGAGACGCTCATCGAACGCAGCGCCTGGGGCAATGGATTTTTGACCAGTGTGTGCCGCGATTGGGAGCGCGAAGCCTTGCATGCTCGCGAATTCGGGCTGCGAGTGGTGACGCCGCGCTTTGCCACCGTGCTGGGCCGCGAGGGCGGGGCGCTGCCCAGGATGCTGGCGCCGTTCCGTTTCGGCCTGGGAGGCAAATTCGGAGACGGCCGCCAATGGATGTCATGGATTCATATGGAAGACTTGTTACGCCTGCTGCTGTTCGCGATAGAGAATCCGGCCGTCAGCGGCGCGATCAACGCTTCGAGTCCAAGGCCGGTGACCAACGCCGAATTCACGTCGGCCCTGGCGGCGGCGCTCCATCGCCCGGCAATTCTCTCCGTTCCCAAAATGGCTTTGCGATTGGCGCTGGGTGAAATGTCAACCGTACTCCTCGGCAGCTTACGTGTGTTGCCTCAGAGGACCGAGCAGATGGGGTTTCGCTTTGAACAGCCGAAACTGGCAAGAGCGCTCGCCCATTTGCTATCCTGAAGTCTGTTATGGCCATTCCGAACGTAAAACGCTTTCGGCCATTTTGCCCGACCTGCAACGAGAATTTCACCCTTATGGCCGTTCTGCCGAAGGACGCCGATGTGGATGCGTATCTGAAGGACGCGGTGGCTCGCCACGACCACAAGGCTTTTCTCGAAGCAAAGCAGCAACACTTCAAGGTTCGCGTCGGTCAGCAGAAGCAGAAGAAAGCCAAGTAATTTCTATTTTTCGCGTTTTATCAGCCCGCGGTTTTCCATCAAGAAGACTCGCGGGCTTGTAGTATACGTATGGCTTTCGACGCCGCAAAAGCGACGTCGGGATCTTCCTCTTTCGAAAGTTTTTTGAGGGCCGGCAGCAGATCCTCGTTGCGGCTCGCGCCAAATACCGCGCAAAGCTTCAGTTTTTGATCCTTGGTCGCTTCCGGCAGAAGCTTGACCATGCTGGCGCGCGCCCCTTCGTGCCGCGTGAGCTCTTCGAGATAGGCGCTGGCTGTATCGGCTCGGCTGCTGGTATTGAGACTTTCTACCAGATACGGTAAAGGGCTGAATAGCTCGGTATCGACTTTACCCTGATTCGCGAGAGCGAACGCCGAGGCCAGGTGGACGCGCCAATCGGCATCCGGTTCGTCGTAGGCAGCCTTCAGCAACCGGAAATCTTCGGGCTCCCGGATACGGCCCAGGCCCTCCAGCGCGGCCGCACGCATTTCGGCATCGCCGCTCCCGGCGTTCTGCTGAAAAATTGCCCGATCACCGGGAATGCCCAGCATGGCGAGAGCTTGCAACGCAGCCCGCCGGATTTTCAGATTTCTGCCACCCTTTACGGCCGCGCGCACGTCGGGCGCCGAATCCAGGCTTCGCAAAACACCGATGGTTTCGAGCGCGGTGATTTGAATCCGCTCGTCCAAATCGCGCGCCAGAAAACTGACCGCCGGTCCGGCCGAGGGATCCTTGATTTTTTGCAGCGCCACCAGACATTCGAAAATCATGTCGTTTTCCTTCGACTTCAACCCTTTGATCAAAGCCGGCACCGCAGGCCGCGCGCGCAGAATACCGGCGGCGAGCGCCGCATTGGAGCTGGCATCGAAGCTGAACCCGTCGTTGATGTCATCCGCCAACACTTTGGCGGCATCGGCGCGAATCACTACGTCGGCGTCGATAACCTGGTTGTTGCGCGAGGAGAAGAAATCTTTGATATGCCGGAATCCGCGCGTGAAATTGCCGCTAAGGCTATTGTTCGCGACATAACCGGGCAGATACGTATTTACGATTCCGTCGATGGCGCGGATGCGAATTTCGGGATCGCGGTCGCGCGCTGCCGCGACAAGCGCGTCGAGACTCGCCTTGGTATCGATGCGGACCACGGCCTTTACTGCCTCGAGGCGCACCTCCCGATCGGAGTCGCGCAAGTAAGGAGCTAGATCCGCGAGCGCCGACGTACCGCGCTTCCCTAGTTCGCGTACACGGGAGATCCGCTGCTTGACGGTGCCGCTGTGATCTCCCGGAGCCGTTTGCGAGAGAAGCGGAAGGACCAGCGCCAGGGCAAGCGCCGCCCCTCGAAAGAAAAACAAAGCCATGATTTGAAGGTAACCGGGTTAGCGGACAACTTCAACAATCGTTTTATGAGGAATGAGACCGGCTTCGAATCCGAGATCCAGTAACTTCTGCGCCGCGCGCGGAACAATCTCGCCGCCATCGAGCGTGTGGTCATTCACGTACATGCCGACAAACTGCTCGGCTAAAGCCACGTCGAGATCGCGGGCGAACTGCATGGCATAGTTCAGCGCTTCCTCCCGGTGATCGAGCGAATGCTGAATGCTTTCCCGCATCAGACGCGCGCATTCGGCCCGTACATCCGCGCTCAGATCGCGGCGCAGCGCATTCGCCCCCAGCGGCAGCGGCAGCCCATATTGCGTCTTGAACCATTTACCGAGATCGACCACTGCGTGCAGGCCTCCGTGTCCGTAGGTCAGTTGGCCTTCATGAATGATCAGCCCGGCGTCCACATCGTGATTCTTGACGGCGTCGAGTATTCGATCGAACGGCAGAACGACTTGCTCAAAATCGGGCTGGAACAGCTTCATCGTCAGGAACGCCGTAGTCATGGTGCCCGGAATGGCGATCCTTTTGCCCTTCAACTCGTCCGGCTGCAGGTGCCGGGAGCTGACTACCAATGGCCCGTATCCGTCTCCCACGCTCGAGCCGCTCGCCAGCAGTACATATTTGTCAGCCACATACGGGTAAGCGTGATAGGAAATGGCCGTAAGCTCGTACAGTCCCTGGATGGCTTTTTTATTGAGCGTCTCGATATCTTCGAGCACGTGACGGAAGTTCAGAAAGCGCGAGCGTACTTTCTTGGTCGCCATTGCATAAAACATGAAGGCGTCGTCGGAATCGGGACTATGGGCGCAAACTATTTCGAGAACCTGAGGAGCGGTCATATCCAACTTGGGTGAGCGGGAGCCACCCTAGTGTAACAGCCGCTTTTATAGGGTGGGGAGCTGGCCTGCGACTCGTTCGCGCAGGGACCGGAGTTCCGGTTCCAGTTCAATCAGATCCTGTTCAAATGCCGCAAACGACTGCCGGCATCGGCTCGCGTCCCCTGCGCCCGCAGCGGACTCCAGTTCATGCGCTCGCGAGCGCGCTCGCGGGGCGCGCAAGCTTCCGAGCGAGCCCTTGATCGTGTGGGCAAGGCGTGAAAGCTGGCCAAAGTTGCCGTTGGCGAGCGTGATGCGCATTTCCGCCATTTGGCGCTGCCCTTCTTCGAAGAACAGATCGATGATTTCGACCATCAGTTCGCGATCACCGCCCATCTGCTCTTCGAATTCCTCGGGTTCCAGCACAGGAAACTCGCTCCCGGCGTTGTTGGATGGCCGGGCCGCCGGATTGCCGATAGCCTGCGCCAAACGCGTTACAGCGTCGGTCAGGACGGCGGCGTCCAGTGGTTCCCGCAGGCATTCATCCCAAACTGCATTTTCTTGTCCGGCGTGCATATCGGCGCCGCTTTCCGCTGAAATCGATACCACAGGAATACGCGCCAGACCCTGCCTTTCCTCGATCCGGCGGAGATTGGCAGCGAATTCCGCTACTTCCGCAGGCGGCAGAGCGGCATCGAGCACGATGGCGTCAAAACGCTCGATATAAAGAGCTTCGATAGCTTCGACAATGTTCGGAGTGACAATCACCGTATGCTGGGCGGCCGCCAGCAGCGAAGAGATACGGCTGGCGCCCTGGGCATCGCCGTGGATCAACAGGAAGCGCAATGCGTGCATATCGGCTTACTCATTCGGTGCATCGGCACTCGAACATATCTCAACCATCGGCGAAATCCTCAAGCAACTTTAATGCCGAATGCTTCACTCTATTTCCAGTATGTTGTATACTTGCGCATTAGTGGGGGTGAGTCTTCCCTAGTTTCGCGGCTCCGAGCATTTTGGGCCCCGGCGGCTCCCGTGCCAACTCGCGGGTTTCCGCCATTCGAAACGTCCCCCGATTCCTTTTTAACCTGATTTTCCCGGACGACTGCCGCCTTTGCGAGCAGCCACTTCGAAACGTTTCACGCGTTCCCGTTTGTCCTTCCTGCCTCGCTCTGCCTCAGCCGATCGAGGCCGAATTCGCGTGTCAAACCTGCCGGACGCCGTTCATCAGTCCTTACGCGTTGGACCACAACGGCCAATGTCCCGTATGCAGGGAAAATACGGTCAATTTCGATTTCGCATTCGCCTTCGGTAGTTATGAAGGCCCGCTGCGGAAACTGATTCAGCTTTTCAAATACGGCAAAGTGGAGAGCCTTGCGGGCCCTCTTAGCGCGCTTCTCCTACGGGCCATCCCGCGCGAGCAGAATTTCGACATTATTGTCGCTATGCCCATGCACTGGCGCAAACGCTGGGAGCGCGGCTTCAATCAGGCCGAGTTGCTTGCCCGGCCGGTCGCCAAACGCTACGGGCTGAAGCTCGCTACCAACCTCCGCCGCAAGCGCTACACGCCATCGCAGGCCAGCTTGAGCGAAGCCGCAAGACGGCAGAATGTAAAAGGTTCCTTTTGGGTTGCGCGACCGGACGAAATTGCCGGCAAACGGGTGCTGCTTATTGATGATGTCTTCACCACCGGCGCCACTTTGCGGGCCGCCACCGCGGCGCTGAAGTCCGCGGGAGCGGCGCGAGTTGCCGCACTTACGCTGGCACGAGTGGACGGACGCGCACCCGCCGCTTTGAATTTGGATACGGATTTTTCGTCGACCGGCTTGGCTCCTTTACGGCGTGCATTGGCAAGTAGCGACGCGCGCCGGAAGGTCTCGGCCGGCTCTGGAATCAGTTAGCGAATCGAAGTTAGGAATCTACATTGCGAGCACTGGGAGGGCGCCCGATGCCTAGTCCGGATCGACTTCATAGGCCGGTTCTGGTTCTGAACGCGAGCTACGAACCGATCAATATTTGTGCGGCTCGCCGCGCGCTCGTGCTGGTTTTGAAAGGCGTGGCGTCGGCGGAGGAAGTAGCCCCGGCGCAAGTCCACTCGGCGCGGCGCGCCTTGCATGTGCCCTCCGTAATCCGGCTGCTCGAATATCGGCGAATCCCCCACCAGACGCGCGCTCTATCGCGCAAGAACATTTTGATGCGCGATCGTTATAGCTGCCAATACTGCCATCGTACGCTGCCCTCCGGGGAAATGACGCTCGACCATGTGATTCCACGCTCGCGCGCCGGCGAAACGACCTGGGAGAACCTGGTCGCCTGCTGCCACACCTGTAACAACCGCAAAGGAAATCGCACGCCTGAAGAGGCCGGCATGAAGCTGCTGCGCGCACCGCGGCCTTTCAGCTTGCACACCAGCCGTCATCTGATGCGGCTGCTTGGCCGCAGCGACGATCAGTGGCGCAAATATTTGTTTTATTCCGAGTAGGAAGGCTCGGTTTGGAGAGCTGGCGCAGATCCGGTTTGGCTGGCGGCGGGCGGCGCTTTCGGTTTTTCGGATTTTTCTTTCGGGGCGCTCGTAGTCTTCACCGGGCTGATAATCAGGTGCGCATTCCGGCCTTCGAGCCGTGGCTGCCCTTCAATCGCGCCGACGCCGCTCAGATCGCCGGCAAACCGCAGCAATAGCTTTTTGCCCAAATCGACGTGCGCGATCTCGCGCCCGCGAAATTGCACCACCGCTTTCACGCGATTGCCTTCCTTTAGAAAGCGGATGGCGTGGTTCTTTTTGAAATCGTAGTCGTGATCGTCGGTGTTCGGACGGAACTTCAACTCCTTCACTTGGATCACGTGCTGTTTCTTCTTGGCGTCGTGCTGTTTCTTCTTCTGCTCGTAGCGCCATTGGCCATAATCCATGGCCTTGGCGACGGGTGGCTCAGCTGTGGGCGCGATCAGGATCAGATCGAGTCCCATGTCCTGCGCCTTGCGCACGGCGGCGAGTGTCGGCATCACTTCCACCGATCCATCGGGAAAGACTGCGCGAACTTCCTTGGCACGAATGGCTTCGTTTACGTTTTCTCGGATTTTAGCCCGGCGGGGCGGGAGACCTCTTGGTGGATACATGCCGAGCTAACGGATGGCGCTGACCCGCGCCGGGGGAACGGACAAGAAATGATTCAAATAAATTACCTTGCTTATTAGTTTACACGCAAACAGGGCCCTTGGGTGCATTTGTGGCACACATCCGGGACCCGCAAGTTTGCGGTGGCCCGGAAACTGGCTCGAAGCGCTAGATCCGGCTTGGCGTAAACGCTTAATTCGTTAAAAATCGAAAGGAAAGTAGCCCGGATATGCGGTGGCTATTTGTCTTTGCCGGGCCGGCTTTGCGTCCGAAATTCGTATTGCTGAATTTGCAATGCAAGCTGGCCTTTAGTGTGCCGGATGACCCGTCCCCGGGCCACCAAATTCAAAAGACACTTTTCATTCAATTGCGCCGGCCAGCTAATTGAGACTTCCAAGCGTGTACCCACCGGCAAATCATGGTCGGACGTAAAGAGAACGCCCGAACTGCTGATATTCAAGGTTCTGCCGTTGCCGGCCAGAATTTCCGCGCGCTGATTCAACGTCTTATAGCGAACCTCGCGCTCGATGGGGAAGCGGCTGGAACGACGCCGTTCCGTGTTGCCCACCTCCGGAACCTCAAGGCGCCGGCCCAGAGTCATAGAAGTTTCGGCCACAATTACACAACTCCGATCTTTAAGCTTACACAATATTTATGCATATACCCGAGTTAATTCTTCGGCTCGGCTTGACTACGCCTTTTTTTTAGCCATTCCACGCGTTCGCGCAGCCTCTCCTCAAATCCTCTGCCGGACGGTACGTAAAACACCGCTCCGGAAAGGGAAGGGGGCATGCATTCCATATCGGTAATGGCATCGGATTCTTTATGGGCGTGCTTATATCCTTCTCCATAGTGCAATTCCTTCATCAAACGTGTCGGAGCATTTCGCAGATGAAGGGGGACGGGCTCGGCCACCCCGGATTCCACAGCGGCATCGGCTTGATTCAGGGCCTGATAGGCAGCGTCCGACTTGGGCGCAAGGGATAGATAGATGGCCAATTGCGCCAGCGCCTGATCCCCCTCCGGAATACCGAGGAAGTGTACCGTCTGCATGCAGGCAATGGCCTGCTCGAGCGCCCGCGGGTCCGCCAAACCGATGTCTTCTATCGCCATCCGAACCAGGCGCCGGGCCAAGTACAAGCGATCCTCACCGGCTTTCAGCATGCGGGCCAGCCAGTAGAGGGCTGCGTCGGCATCGCTGGATCGCACCGATTTATGCAACGCCGAAATCAGGTTGTAATGCTCCTCGCCGGATTTGTCGTAGAGCAGCACTTTGCGCTGTAGCGCATCGGCGAGGACCTGCCGGTCGATGACGCCGTCAGCAGCCGCTTCGGCGGCAATCTCGAGCGTGTGGAGCGCGGCACGTGCATCGCCGCTCGAGGACACCGCGATCTCTTCGAGAAGCTCCTCGGCTACCGACAATTGCAGATGTCCCAATCCGCGTTCCGGATCCGCGAGGGCGCGCTTTAACAGCGCCACTATGTCCGCGGTCTCCAATGCCCTTAGGGGGTACACCTTAGTACGGGACAAGAGCGCCGAGTTCACCTCAAACGAAGGATTTTCGGTGGTTGCTCCGATCAACGTGACATCTCCGCGTTCCACGTAAGGCAGAAACGCATCCTGCTGCGCTTTGTTGAATCGATGGATCTCATCAATAAACAATACGGTTTTGCGGCCCATGCGGCGCGCCCGTTCGGCATCGGCCATGACCGTTTTAATCTCTTTAATGCCGCTCAGCACGGCGCTGAATGGAATAAAGCTGGACCCGGCGCGGCGCGCCATCAGCTTGGCCAGGGTCGTTTTGCCTGAGCCCGGCGGCCCCCACAGGATTAAAGACGTAAGACGGCCGTTTTCGATTTGGGTACGCAGCGCCTTTCCGGGCGCGAGTATGTGGTCCTGGCCCAAATACTCATCCAAAGTGCGCGGGCGCATCCGATCGGCGAGCGGCCGGCCGGCCAGATCCTCGTCGGCTTCGGGTCCGCCGGCGGGCGGGGTCGTGTCAAACAGGCTCATTGGCTCCCCTTTGCCGGGCCGCTTCGAACAGCGCTACCGAACAGGCCACAGCGGCATTGAGCGATTCCACTTTGCGGGCAGGAATCGAAACCGCACGAGCCGCGCCGCGCAACTCCGCAGATACACCGCCTCCTTCGCTTCCCACCACAAGAGCGCAAGCGCTCCGGAGATCGGCGTCGCCTAAAGATGTTCCGGCCTGCGCGCTGAGGGCGTATAACGCGAGGCCAAGCGAACGGGCCTGGTCCAGAAATTCGGCGCGCGTCAAGCCTTCCAGCACCGGGAGCCGGAAAATCGATCCGGCCGTAGCGCGCAGAAACTTTCCATTGGCCACGCGGACCGATCCATCGAGAAGGACCAGGCCGCTCGCTCCGAAAGCTTCCGCCGAACGCACTATGGTTCCGGCATTACCGGGATCCTGTACGCCATCCAGCGCTACGATCAGCGCGCGCGGCCCGGCCAGATTCGACCAAGTTGCGGCATGCCAATCCACCAAAGCCAAAATCTCCTGCGCCGTTTCGGTGGACGCGGTCGCCGCGAAAGCCCGCGCGGACACTTCCGTGATGGGCGCCTCCGATTGGCCGAGCAGATGAGCGTAGCGTTCGCGCCCGGCCGCCGTGGTAACGATGCGCTGGATCCCGCAATCCGCGCCGACCGCCTCGCCCACCAGGTGCGGACCTTCGATGACCAGCGAGCCATTTTCCATCGGGCGGCCGGCGCGGGCGGCGCGCCGGACGCTTTCGAGAAACGGATTCTTCGCGCTGGTCAGCTTGGCAGTGATGAGAGGCATCGGGCGTAGACTAGGAGCAAAACCACATGCCAGCTATGAGGCCAGCTACGTGAAGCGTGCCGTTGCAGCGCTTTTTGGGCTGCTCACGCTTCTGTTTATAGGCTACCTGTTCCACGTTTCCCAAGAAATCGAGCGCCAGTCCACACTCGACGAAGCCCGTCCCGCCGACGTGATCGTCGTGCTCGGCGCGGCGCAGTACCGCGGCCGGCCCTCGCCGGTATTGCAGGCGCGGCTGAACCATGCCTTGCTGCTTTACCTGCGCGGCCTCGCGCCGTACATGCTCACTACCGGCGGCTCCGGAGGCGATCCGGTATTCACCGAAAGCGAAGTGGGGCGGGCCTACCTGGCCAAGCGCGGCGTCCCTTCCGAGCGCATCATCACCGAGGAGGGCGCTACTACCGCGCAAAGCCTTGAATCGGCCGCCGAGACTATGCACCGCATGAATCTGCACTCCTCGATTGTCGTGAGCGACGGATATCACATTTATCGCGTGAAACGTCTGCTCGAATCGCGCGGCATACGGGTCTATGGGTCACCGCGGCCGGAAGCCGGCCAGCGCAGCGCGATGCAGCTTCGCTGGTTGTATTTCCGGCAGTCGATTGGGTTTGTGCTCTGGCAGATTGGTATCAATATTTAGTTCGCTCGGAAGTCGGCGCCGGGGTTCTCCCGCCCCATGCCCGCGATGATGATGGTCGCGAGAAAGACGGTAGCTGCCGTAACCGCCATGGCGGCCGCGTAGCTCATGCGCTCGGCGAGTGCGGCTTCGAGCACGCTGACGGAGCCCGCGAGCAGCACTCCGCATTGATAGGCGAATCCGGGCAGAAATCCGCGAATGGAGTTCGGCGATAACTCACTCAAATGCGCCGGAATTACGCCCCAGGCGCCTTGTACGCAGAATTGCATCAGCATCGCGCCGGCAATCAGCCAGCCGATGGATGGCGCATAGGCCCATAGCGGTGTGAGCAGAATGCCCAAGCCGAGCGAAAGCATGAGGGCTCGCTTGCGGCCGATGCGATCCGAAAACAGGCCCACCAGAATGCCACCCACAATGGCGCCGACCATGGAAAGCGCTGTTACGACGGACCGGTCCTTCACACCCAAATGCCAAAAGCGCTCGAGGAACGTGGGGTACATGTCCTGGGTACCGTGCGAAGCGAGATTCATCCCGGTCATCAACAAGACCAAATACAGAAATAGTTTCCAGTGCCGGAAGACATGGCGGCCGATATGGCTCCAGCTTTCGGCGCGCGATTTCTCCCAGACGTCGGATTCTTTCACGCGGAAGCGCACGAACAGGGCCAGCAACGCCGGCAGGCCGCCCAGAAAAAAGAGCGGCCGCCAGCCCCACCGATTGAAAAACATGAGGTAGCAGAGCGCAGCCAGCAGGTTCCCCACCGCGTAGCCTTGCTGCAGCAGGCCGGACAGCACGCCACGCCAGCGCGGCGGTACTTTCTCCATGGCGAGAGAAGCGCCGACGCCCCATTCGCCGCCCATGCCGATACCGAAGAGCGCGCGCAGCACCAGAAAACTCGTGAAATTCGGCGCCAGGCCCGTGGCCACTTCGACCACGGAGTAGAAAATCAGATCGAGCATGAGCGGCAGCCGGCGCCCATAACGATCGGCGAGTAAGCCGAAAAGAAAAGCGCCCACCGGGCGGAAGGCGAGCGTCAGAGCCAGCGAGAAAGCGACCGCCGTATCGGGTTGATGAAACTCCTTCCCTATGGCCGTCAGGCACCATACGACCAGGAAGAAATCGAACGCATCGAGGGTCCAGCCGAGAAAGCTGGCGATGAGCGCGGGCCAATGATCCGAGGCTGCCGCCTCACGTTGCTCAGCCAAAATTAATGATCCGCGCCGCTGGCGGCGGCGTTCGGCTCCCACAGCGTTTCCGGCCGGCCGATGACATGATTCACCCAGCGGCTCCACACGAAAAAGGCGTCGCTCAAACGGTTCAAATAGGTGAGCGCTTCCGGCGGCATGCTCTGCGAACGGGCGAGCGAGACCAGCAAGCGCTCGGCGCGGCGGCAAATGGTGCGGCAAACATGCAGCTCGGCGTCCAAGCGGCTCCCGCCGGGGAGTACGAACGATCGCAAGTTGGCGAGCGATTCGTTCGCTTGGTCGATCTCGCGCTCGAGCCGCTGCGCTTCCGCGGCGGTGATGCGCGCCTGTTTCGGATGCATGTCTTCGGGCAGTGTGGCCAGCGTTGAACCGAGATTAAACAGCTCGTGTTGGACGCGCTTGAGCGTGTCCGCAAACGGACGAAGCGCGGGGGCTTCCGGTAAGAGTTGTTCGACCGTCGTGCGGGCCAAGCCGGTAAACGCGTTTAGCTCATCGACGACACCAAAGCATTCGATGCGCGCATCGTCTTTAGGGACGCGCTGCCCGCCGACGAGGCGTGTTTCGCCGGCGTCGCCGGCGCGTGTGTAGATCCGGTTCAGCGTTATGCGCGGTTCGTTGAAAGTTTTTTCGGCCAATTTTGTTCCTATTTATTGTGGCGCAGCACGGCACGCGCGACTTTTTGTGTTGCCTGTTCATTCCCAAAATTCACGGCGCGGAGGCGATTAGGCGAAGAAACGGCGTTTTTTACGAAACAAAATGGTCGCTCTGGCGCTTTGCGATTCGAAGCCAATCGCTTCGGACCGTATATCCATATTCGATCCCGGTCGTGTCCGACTGCCGGGCCTGTTCCAGGTAAGTTGTAGATTTCACGAAGAAAAATTTGGTGGGTATGCGACTTGGCGCAATGGCTGCTGATCCGGCGTGTGCGACTTGGGAAGAGAGCGGAGCAAATAATCAGCGCGCGCCGCGACTGTGATTACCTTCAAACTTAACGTTCCTCCGGGTTCGTGGGGGCAAAGAAACGGTTCTTTTACAAAACGAAATGACCTCTCCAGCACTTTGCGATTCGAAGCCAATTCGATTCGCGACGTGTACTTCATATATTCGAAGCCAGCTGGTTTCGACGACCGCCAATTTTGCCTAAGCTATGAATTTCACAACAGAAAAATTCGCCTGCTGTTAGCTGCGATCACATATTAGTACATTTTAATACTTTATGGACGTAGTCTGGCTTGCATTTCATATTCCGTGGATATACCATTTCGAACACTAGTCTAAAAGATTTTAATTAGGGGTATTATGGCACCTCGCTCAATTTGCTTACGGCATATATTTAGCCGGAAGCCCTCTCACCCGGATTTTCTTTGCACTCTCCTCGGCTCGCCATGTAAGGGGAAGCGCAGGATCGCCAGTCACATCCTATTAGTTGCACTGATCTCCGTTTCTGCCGTTTTCCAAGCCAATGGCCAACAAACTTCTGTCGCGCCATTCGCATTCCGACTAGATGCGAACCGATATTTGTATTACAACGGCAGTCCAGCCAGCACAGACCATTTTGTCTCTGCTTGCGATCAGACCTCATATAACAACACTGATCTTGCCCCTTCCTTTGAAACAGGCAAAACGACCGGTCCAAATACTGCCACCGCATACATTCACGGCTTTACAAGAGGGTCCACCGCCAACGCAAGTCAAACCGCCACTGGGAGCGCTCTTACCGTCTACGCACTTGGACCGACAGGGACTCGTGTACATCTCACTTGGACTCGAACTGGTCAGGCCAATGTCAGTGGCCCCGGGCCATCTGCTTCAGCTTCAAGCGTCAGTGGCGCCTCAGCACAGCTTCCGGGCCGCCTGACGGATACTTCTAACGAAAATCAGGTGTTTGACGGCGCGACTACTGGTGAGGTTAGTTGCGGCGGCAATATATATTCGTTTGTTACGAGCATTTCCCTCGACACGAATGTTCAAACGAGCGGAAATTGCGTTGGCTGTACAGCAGATGTGGTCACAACGCTAAATGTATCGGGCCGTATCGTTGGTACGCTTGCTGTTCCTACCAACCTCCAGGCTCTCCAAATTGGTTTCGCTGGCAGGCGGATTCAACTGTCGTGGGATTACGACGATAACCCGGCTAATCCAATAGATGGATTTAGAATTGAGCACAAAACGCCGTTAGGTGACTGGATGGCACTGGATTTAAATCTATCAGCTGGCGACCGAATTGCTAATGATACAGAGATAATTCCATTTGGCACGTACAGTTACCGTATAAGAGCTTACCGCGACAATGGCGATGAATCTGACTCATCGAACGAAGTATCGTGTTTCCAGTTGGCTCTCTACACTCAAAACTGTGGCATAGAAACGGGTGTCAATCCGTGTACGCCACCAACTCAGTGGCCGAGTGGCGCACGCCAAAACAATAACCTCATTGGCGCGTTCTTACCAGATCAGAACAGCGATCTGAGTCAAGTCGCCGCTCACTTCGGCTACGACCACTTCAATTGGATTTCGCTCGTCATGTATCTGCCAAGCTCCGTAAACAATATATCTGATTGGCAAGGCAATGTCCTTTCAACGCCACCTCCGTTGCTTGATCCTCCACTAGGAGGTTATGACTATCTGCTAGATGATTTCCTTCCGTATTACTGGAACGAGCAGGCAGGTTATGATAGCGATTACTTTCTGACAGCAAATATATATCAGCAAGGGAAAGAGCTTGATTTTTTCGATCATCCCCACAATGATCGACTAGGCGCCTCCGACTACATTCAGTTCGCCACAACTCTTGTGGGAGTTGATGGGCCTGTTGGGAGCAACTCTAAATCAGCTCCCATCACAACGTTCGTCTGGAGTAGCAACAATCGTATAGAAGGAGCGCGATTAGCAAATCTATTGACGTCGCCATCGTTGGCTACCGGAGGAATTTTCAACGTGAGCCTAATACAAACAAAAGATTTGCCACTTAGTGCTCGCATGATACTTATTCAATTTGGAGTTCAAAACGTGACTGCGCTGCCCAAAGTCGACAATGATGCTCCGACTACAACCAGTTTCATTTTGGGGCCTCAAGCCATCAGCGGCTGGTACACAGGCCCTGTTGAGGTTACGCTGATCCCAACGGATACAGATGGTCCGTCCGATATAGCTTCTACCTTTTACAACATAGACAACGGCAGGAACGTCAGCTACACAACGCCGTTTATGATCTCCAGCAACGGCATCCACACAATCCAGTTCGAGAGTGTTGATCAGGCCGGTAACATTGAGACGCCGCGCCCTTCACAAACGTTCAGGATAGGTCTTGCAGGAGATCTGAATGCCGATGGCATTATTGACTGTCTCGATCTGGCCTTAGTCAGAGCAGTTTTCGGAAAGGAATCTGGCCAACCTGGGTTCGATGTTCAAGCAGACGCCAATCTTGATGGTGTAGTCGACATTCGCGATTTGGCTTTTGTCACGCAACATCTACCAGCCGGAACAAATTGCAACTATCAGCAATAGGACATCTCATTCATGAAAGCCACCAGCCTTACCTTCTTAGCTTTAACCCCACTTCTTTCAGCCGCCACAATCAGCATTCAACCTACATCTACGATCGTTTCGCCGAGTGGCACTTTCGCGTTGAACATCACGGCCGTGGACGTTAGTGATCTCTATGCATTTCAATTTGACCTTGGCTTCACGCCAGGGCTGCTTTCCGCAATAAGCATCGTCGACGGGTCTCTCCTCTCAAGTGGAGGAAGTACGTTCTTTTTACCAGGAACGATTGACAATGCAGAC
>JAICIH010000038.1 GCA_025924475.1 Bryobacteraceae bacterium | reverse complement strand
GGTTATCTACGAGCCGATTGAAATTGTTCCGGAGTTATTCATGGCGGCAGGAATTTAGCAAGTGGTTGGGCACGCTCGCCGGGCGGACAGACCGCTTCCGCAAATTATTCTCAACCAAGTTAGCTCTTAACTCCCAACCTGACACCGCCCCTGCCTGGTGGTGGCCTTGGAGCCCGTGGCGCACGCACTTTTGCGTGCCGCGTCGAGACTAGACTCTTCTCGATGCTTGGTGTCACTTCCCGTTCAATCCGGCCCTGTCGGAGGCCGTGCTAACTCCTTGTCTCCTCTCTCCTGCCACAATGGGACAATCTAAAAAAGTGAGTAGTCCAATCCTCACCCCTGGTTCCGCTATCGCATGAGCGTGGAACCGGCTTGGGCGACGCTGCCCGACAATGAGCTTCTGAAATTGCGCATCTGCGATCTCCGCGTTGAAATCGCGGGAAGCGAGCTCGAACCTCGCATCGCGCAGCTTTCCGAAGAGCTGCAGCAGCGCGGGCTGCCCTTGATACCGCCAAGCTACCTGGCCGACGAGTGGTTCTCGCCGGAAGGATCGGCGCTCCTCGCTATTCCCTTCTATCTGGCGCATCCGCGTCTCAAGCAGCTCGAGCTTCATCAAATGCTGGTGGTCGAAGGTGGAACGCCTCAATCGTGCATGCAATTGCTGCGGCATGAATGCGGGCATGCCTACGAACATGCTTACGGATTTTCGAAATGCAAAGAATGGATCGACCTGTTCGGAAGCCCCGATCTCGAATATCAGCCCGAAACCTACCGCCCGCGCCCCTATAGCAGAAGTTTCGTGCAACATCTTCCGAACTGGTACGCGCAAGCGCATCCCGATGAAGATTTCGCCGAGACTTTTGCGGTCTGGCTGGCGCTCACGCCTGACGATTGGTCGCGCCAATATCGCGGCTGGAAAGCATTAGACAAGATTCAATACATTGACGCGTTAATGCAGGAAGTTCGGGTGAAGCCTGCGCCTGAGACACATGGCCGCCGCATATGGGACGCAAGCCGTTCGCGGCGTACGCTGGAAAAGTATTACGCCGCGAAACGCAAACTGTATGCCGAGGATTTTCCGGATGTCTACGATGCCGACCTGCGAAGTATTTTTGAGCATGGCGAACGCGGCGAGGAGAGCGCCGCGCAGGTCATGCGATCCATGCGCTCTCGTCTCTCGAGCGCCGTCGTACGCTGGACTGGACAGCATAAATATGTTGTGGACATGCTCATAAAACGCTTGATCACCAGAACGCGCGCGTTGAAACTTTCCGCGCCGCGAGATCATGCCGCGCTGATGATGGAACTCGCGTCGTATCTTTCCGCTCTCGTAACAAATCATTTGCATACAGGAAGGTTTAAACGGCTGGTCTAACGATGAAGGTGCTGGTATTATTCGACCTTTCGCGCCCGGTTCAACCGAATGAGACGTTCACGCCCGAAGTTTTGCGCGATAAAGAAGACCGGCCAACCGAAGTCGATGTCATTACCTGTTTGAAGAAGCTGGGGCATGAAGTGGACATGCTGGCTGTCTACGAGGGTGTCTCCGACATTGTCGATAAGATTCGCAGCTTTGCGCCCGACGTCGTCTTCAATCTCTGCGAATCGTTTTTCAACGACCGGGCCAAGGAGCCCAACATCCCTGCGCTGCTCGAATTGATGCGCGTGCGCTACACCGGCGCAAATCCCGAGGCGCTGATGTTGAGCAAGGATAAGGCGCTCGCAAAAACCATTCTGGTCTACCACCACATTCGTGTTCCGCGCTTTGTTCTATCGCGCCGGACCTGCCCGCTTCGCCGTCTGCGGCAGTTTTTGTTTCCCGCCTTCGTCAAGCCGCTGGGGGAAGAATCGTCGGACGGAATCGCCAAAGCCTCTTTCGCGCGCAACGAAGAGGAAGCCATCGAGCGCGCACGCTTTATTCATGAACGATTAAGCTGTGACGCCATGATCGAGGAATATATTGAGGGCCGCGAACTGTACGTCAGTGTGCTCGGCGACCGCCGGTTGACCGTGTTCCCCCCTCGCGAGCTCTTTTTCGGCAGAATGCCTGAAAGCGAGCCGCGCTTTGCCACGTTTAAAGCGAAATGGGACGACGCCTATCGCGCCAACTGGGGTATCCACAATGGTCCTGCCGCTCCGTTCAACGATGGCATCGAGAAGAAGGTTTCGAATCTGGCGCGGCGTGTGTACAATCTTCTGAAAATTCAAAGCCTCGGCCGTATCGACTTGCGGCTTACCCCGGCGGGTGAGCTTGTATTTATCGAGGCGAATCCCAACCCCTCCCTTGCTCAGGAAGACGATTTCGCGCAATCCGCCGCTGCTGCCGGAATGAGCTACGAATCGCTAATTCAGCGCCTTCTCGATTCCGCCCAGTGTTCGTAACACACGCACTCCTGGTCGTGCAGACGGCTTCTAGCTCTAGTACTCGATCGCGAGAATAATTGAACCTACGGCCTACACACTTTTCAGCGTTTTCTGCGTAGTAACCGCGCCACGAGTGTAGGATGCGGTACAGGAATTTCGTGGGTACGAAACGAGTCCTTTTTGCCGAGCCGTCAGGCCATTGGCCCGAACCCACAATAAGTGTCGGCGATGTGCTCGAATGCGTTCAGCAAATGCGCTTGTCGACAAATCAAAAAGCATTTCTTTATTGGAAACGGTTATTGGATTCCGAACTTGCCTCGCTCCGCGCGCGGGAGAGGATGCGCATGGCTCTTTCGCGGGATTGGTCGGGATTGAGCGCTTACGTGCAGAATGGCCTGCTCATCCGCCAGTATTCTCTTGCACTCGGCGCTGTCGGCCTGCTCTTGCGTTATCGGTTTCCAGGCGCCATCCGGCTTTTCGAGACGTCGGCCACCCTCATTTTGAAGACTTTGTCATCTGGCGGCGGTTGTTAGCGGCCTTGCGCAAAGCTTTTGAGCACCATCACATCGATTTCAGGCCAGGGTTCGCTCGTCTGGCCTTTTTGTGACAGGCATACTGCCCATGCCGAATAAAGGGCGATGACCAGCAGGAACTCCAAGCGCTCTGCGAATATAGCCGAGCCGAGCGAGGTCAAATTCTCAACAAAAAATAGTGCGGCATAGCCGCCGAAATATAGGCTCAGCAGGAGTGTATGCACTACCAGATTTCGCGGCGGCTGTTTCAATGGCGCCGGAAAACGCGCGAAGAAAACCGCCACCAGAATCAGCGTGCCGGCAATCCAACTATCTACGGAGCGATGCAGTAAGAAAAGAGCGCGCAACCCGGCATCGCCAGCGAGCAGCCGAGGCAATTCCAACGGCAACGCGATACAGCAGACCGCAACCGTTATCGCCAGACAAGCCACGAACAGGCGTACGGCGAAGCGCCCGATCTTCGGGTACAAGCGTGCTACCGCTTTCAAGGTGTCCCAACCGGCCCACACCTGCGCGGCTAGCAGAAATGGAAGAGTCCAGGCCCAAGCCACCGTATATGCGCGCGTGTCGTACGCGGGAATGGAGACCACTCCATCGCGCACCAGCACCACGCCTAATAGGACAGCAAGGGCCCGGAACGGAGATACAAACAAACGTTGTTGAAGAATTCGCCAGACGACTAGTCCGGCTAGAGCAGACGACGCGACCCAGAGAATCTCGTCCAAATGCGACAGTCCCACAGAGTTGAGTGGGCCTTTACAGGAGATTCTCTCTTAAAGGAAGACTTTCTGATACTCAGAAGCCCCGGTGAGGTGGAGGACAATCGAATAGAAAGCCCCAAAACGCTGTGAAAAACTCAGAAAATAGACGCATACATTAAATCCCTGGGCGGCAGTTCCGCGAACACACGGTAAATGCCGGCCGAGCGCGACTAATGTCTGCGGGTCGAGCCTACTCACGGCAAATTATTGAATTAACAGAAGATCGCGTTTTTGAAAAAATTTTCGTTAGTTGTGAACTGCCGGCGTCCTATCTCCTAACCCCTGAATATCCCCAAACAAAAGTCGGGGAACAGAACACTCTGATGGAGCGGAATTCTCCCTGCCGCCACTTCTCGTAAGACGATGTCAACGAGTGTGGTCCCTGTCCAAGCGATCGAGCGCCGGATGCGCGGCGGTTCGCAGTCTTTATTGGTGCGAGATGCGGCCGGTAATCCGTATATAGCCAAGTGCGTTGGAAATCCACAGGGCACCAGAACGCTAGTTAATGAATGGATGGTCAGCAGGCTGCTGAGACATCTCCGCGTCTCCACACCCGAGGTTCATGCTTTACGGATCGACCCGGACATCCCCGGCAGCGAGCTGCTGGAATTCGAAATAGGAAACCGCAGAGCGCCGGTGGCCCCTGGAGTGCATTTGGGCTCTCGCTGCCCGGTCGATCCCGAGCGGAAAGCGATTCTCGATTTTTTACCGCGGCGCCTGATGGGCAAGGTTGCCAATTTATCTGATCTGCTCTTCGCCTTCGTCTTTGACAGGTGGGTAAACCAGGTGGACGCGCGGCAGGCGATCTATATTCGTGAGCGCACGCCGGCAGGGGGCACGTTCCGCGTTTATCTGATCGATCACGGGCGTAGCTTTGGCGGAACTCGCTGGGAGCTGCGCGACGGCGCTTTGACGGGTCTGTATCACGATCGCTCGATTTATCAGAATGCCGGCGCACCTGCCGAGTGCCACAGCGCGGTGGATCGGATCAACGCGTTGCCGGAGGAAAGCCTGTTTTCGATTGGAAACGATATTCCCGCCGAATGGCTCGAGCCGGGCGATCGCGAAGAAATGACGCGGCTTCTCGAATTGCTTAGTGGGCGGCGCGGCAAGCTTCACGATACGGTCGACCGGGCTTTGCGGCAAATCCAACGGGCCGGCATCGCCATTCCCGCGAGTTCGCAAGGGAGGCGAATGCTGAGCGCGCTGCTATTGCTCGCATGCCTGCCAAGCTCATTCCAGCTCAATAGATTAGGCCGCATCGACATCGAGGTGCGCGGCGGCGACGACCGCACTCCCGCTCCGGCGCTTCATTTCATCGCTCGTTCACGCGCCGGACAAACCGTCAACGAATGCGGCATCCGCATCTGGCGGGAGAGTTCCGACAGCGATAGCGCCTCGAAGGACCACGTTTATGTGCTGCAAGTGTACCCGCACGATGGCGAGCGAGCCGCCGCCGAGTATGCACTCGTAACCGAATAGCCGTTCAGCAATTAAAAGAACCGCGCACGCAAGTAAGCGGCAATGCAGGCGCGGTTCAAGAGAACCCGTAAAGCTTTTCCGGATTGCGCACTAGAATCCGCGTGCGCGTTTCTTCGTCCGGTACCCAATCGAACAACAGATTGAGCAACACCAGATTATCGGGCTTTGTCCCGGAAACGGTGGGATGCGGCCAATCGGTACCCCACACCAATCGGTCGGGCGCGTTCTTTACGTATGCTTGCGTGATCGCCTTGCGGTCCGAATAAGAAGGGGGTCCAACTTTGCTATCGATATAGACGCCCGAGAGCTTCACCCAGCCTTTTCTCTTTTCGAGAAGATCGATCACAAGTCCGTACGCCGAATCCAGGCCGCCCGGCGCCGGAACATGCGCCAAATGATCGAATACGACCTCTACCGGCAAGCCTTTCCAGATCTCCCCGGCCTCACGTATCTTTTCCGGTCCCGCGTTCACCTGAATATGCCAACCCAGGGGCGCGATGCGCTTGGCCAACGGCTCCACCATGTCAAGGGTCGTTGCGCCCGCCTGCTCCAGGTTGAACCGAATGCCGCGGACCCCGCCCGCATCCATACGCTTCAGCTCGGCGTCCGAGACACCCGAATTAACGACCGCCACACCACGCGCGCTACGGCCCATCTGCGCCACCGCCTGGAGCATACAGCGGTTATCCACGCCGTACGTGGAAGGCTGCACAATCACACAGCGCGTCGTGCCGAGCCGCTCCTGTACCTGCCGGTAGTCCGCCACAGTCGCATCCGGTGGACGCAATTTCGATTTCGGGTCTACCGGAAAACGTGATTCGTAAATATGCAAGTGGCAGTCCGCTGAGTTAGCGGGCGCTTTCGCACAGAGCGCCGCGGCGCTCGCCATGGAGCCAATGAAAGTTCGCCGGGTTACGGGAGACACAGTTTGCTCCGCTCAGTATAAATCTTGTGGGGCGAATTGGAAATCCGCGGCGGATTGGCAATCGGCCCTCTCCAGCAGTAGTGGATTCTGCTCCTAATGGCTCGTCACCTCCGGCGGCACCGGAGCATTGCGATTCTTCATCCATTCCATTCCGATGCTCTGGTTGACCTTCGTCTGGGGAATATTGTCCAGATCCGGCATGAAAATTTGCAGTCCTGCCGCCGGTGTCATGCGGGTATACCCGTTCACGAGCTGCTGCTGATAATGCGCCAGGTCCAGATCGAACCAGGCGTCGTTCGACAGATCGATCATGGTTAAGTCCACATGGTGCATGGTCAGCTTTCCGAAATCAATCGTACCCTCGCGCAGGCGCAGAAAATTACGCCACTGTTCCACCCGCGAGACATCCTTTTCCGCGTTTCCGTACACGCCTTCGATATCCGGGCTGACGACGCGCACTTTGGCGAGATCACCGCGAACATGCGGAGGCGGCAGGAGGACCTGGGTATCGAACAGAATGTCATTGCCCGAAACCTCGATGCCGGGAGTGCCGCGCGGCTGAAACAGATCCGAGATGTCGATATGGAACGCACCCAGCAGGCCTTTGAATGGAATTTTTAGGACGTTGAGCTTGGTGACGTGCAAGCGAATCCGGCTGCCGGAGGCTACAGCGACCGTTCCAATCATCTCGACGGGCAGCGGAACGACCTTATGGAGCGTTCCAGTGAGCTTGATCTGGTCTCCATCCGCCGAGAGCGCGATATTTTTCAAAGGAGACCCGGCAATCATGCCCGCATTCAGAAACGTGCCGATGTCGCCGATATTGGCCCGCAGCACACCGGTCTTTACGTTGAGAAAAAAAGATTCCGGATCGTCGAATGAAGGGTTTGCACCTTGCCGCGTCGGCGCCATTTCGCCTCGCAACCATCGCACATACACGCGGAAGTGCGGCCCTCTTCGCAGCATCAGGTTATGGGCATACACCCGCGTAGGACCTGCGGCTTCCGGCGAACCGCCAGCGGTATTTGCGGCATATCCCGGTGAGGCAGTGACAGCTTCCTCGGTGTGGGCCGCGGGTCGAAAGCGCCACCACAACGCAATCGCGCCCAGCAAAAGAAGAACTAACAGGAGCACCGTCACCGCTGTGCGCATGACACCACTATGTCAGGGAGCTTTTTGCCAAACCGCTGGGAAATCCACTGAGAACCAGACCGCCAGAACCGGGATGAGAGCAGCGCCAATGGCGCGCACTACATAACGGTGGGAGGGGCGAATTCGTCCCTGTGACGATATGTTTAAATGAAAAAATTGGAAGTTGTGCCTTGTCCTAGCCCGAACTGGTCTCGACCTGTGTATGGATCGAAAAAAAAGGTGTTGCCACGGTGAGTGAAGTTGCACTCCGCAGTCTGTTGACAACGGAGCAATCGGTAGGCCTCGCTGAGGACCGGATGAGGGAACTGGTGCGGGACTTGCACCGCGCAAATCCCACCATTTATTGGATCGATCTCCTCTTAACCGCAACGCTGGGATGGGCTTCATTCGGCGCGGCCGTGATTCTGCGTCCATTCTCCTGGCCGATGGTGATCGCGGTAACAATTGCAAGCTTATCGCTGTATCGCGCCCTTTGCTTCATGCACGAGTTGAGCCATCAGCATCGTCGCACGCTTCCGAAATTCGAGAGCTTTTGGAATTTGGCGGCCGGTTATCCGCTTCTCATGCCATCCTTTGTCTACGTCGGAGTCCATAACGATCACCACAAGACCAGTACATACGGCACGTCCGAAGATCCAGAGTATCTTCCATTTGCCCGATCCAGCAGGATGACGACCCTTTTTGCTCTCGAGAGCGTTCTGATTCCAGCAGTGTTGCTGATCCGCTTTCTAATATTGGCCCCTATCGGATTTTTTTCGCGGCGTTTTGAGAAGTGGCTTGTAGTTCACGCCTCCTCTCTCACCATGAACATCCACTACCGGCGGGTGGTGTCGGCCAACTTATTGGATCGAGTAAGGTCTCACAGTGCAGGACTTTTGCTGATGTGGATGATCGTCATGACACTTATCGTGGCCGGTCTTCTCCCGTGGAGGGTGCTGGCGATCTGGTTTGCCGTGTGCGCCGCCGCAAGTTTTGTGAATACGTTGCGAACGCTTGGCGCGCACGCCTATGAGAGTTCTGGAGAGCCTCTCGATCGCACCGGCCAACTGCTTGACTCAATTGATACACCTGGGAAATTCTGGACCGAGCTCTGGGCGCCCGTCGGTCTCCGCTACCATGCTTTGCATCATTATTTTCCCGGTATTCCTTACCACCATTTGCCGGAGGCTTACCGGCGCTTTTCCAGCACCCTGCCCATTTCAGCCCCTTATACAAAAATGAGCAGCCCGAGTTTGCCACACTCCTTGCGTAGCCTATATCGCAAGGGCCTCCACGCTTCGAAACAGTAGCTCAATCGGCCGATCCGATGCCGATACGGATTTCGAGCGCAATTTTCCGTGGCAAACATCGCGGTCGTCTGTCCGCCCTTACCCGGCCACCTGAATCCCATGGCTAATCTGGGGCGAGGGCTAAAGGAGCGGGGGCATTCGGTTACAGTCTTCAACATCCCGGCTCTAGAGCAAACTGTCAAGAGCGAGGGCCTCGCTTTTCATTCCCTGGGTGGGCACAGCGCTGACCTTCTTGGGAAAGGTGTTGCGTTAATGGCGCAACAGCGGGGACTCATGTCGCTCCGTTTCGCCATCGAGTGCTCGCGGCGAGCTTCCGAGCTTCTCTGCGAGCAATTACCGGCAGCCTTGACAAACTCGGACATCGATCTGGTGATGGTGGACCAAAACGAACCCGCCGGAGGCAGTGTCGCCCAATACCTCGGGTTGCCCTTTATCAATATCTGTCCAAGCTTGCCGCTAAACAGGGAGGCGGATATTCCGGCGCCTTTTGTTTCCCGCCAGTTTGTGCCGAGCCCGGCATCCAGGCTTCATAACCGCATTGAACACAGAGTGGTCGACTGGCTGATTTCGCCAATCAACCGCACCATCAATCGTTATAGAGCCGCTTGGGGACTGTGGCCACTTCGCAGCCCCGACGATTCCTTTTCCGATCTGGCGCAGCTTTGCCAGATGACCGCCGATGTAGATTTCCCACGCAAGCAGTTGCCTTCCTGCTTTCACTACTTGGGTCCGTTTTGCAGCCGGGCAGGAGAGACCACTCCTTTCCCTTTCGAACAGCTCAATGGAAAGCCTTTGATCTATGCTTCTTTGGGGACCCTGCAAGAGCGGGATAGCAGTTACTTCGCTATTATTGCGGAAGCCTGCGCGGGGATGGAAGCACAGCTCGTCATGTCGCTTGGCGGCAGAGATGCGAACGACGAAATGGAACTTGCCGGCTCGCCATTAGTTGTAAAGTACGCGCCACAACTTGAGCTCCTGGCGCGGGCAAGCGTTACCATCACCCACGCCGGCCTCAACACAGTGATGCAGTCTCTGATGTTTGGTGTGCCCATGGTGGCGATGCCCATCACGCACGATCAGCCCGCCATCGCGGCACGAGTACAACGATCGGGTGCGGGCGAGGCGATACCGATCAGAGACCTTACAGCTCCGCGACTTCGGGCGGCGTTGGACCGTGTTATGAACGATCCAAAGTATCGAATACGAGCAAAACGAATATCTTCATCAATCCAGACTGCGGGCGGAATCGGGCGCGCCGTAGCCATTATCGAAGATATACTGGCGCAAAGTGGAAGCCGGAAGGATGCACTTCGGCATCATTAGCCCTCCCGTCTCGGGGCACATACATCCCTTCGGAGCGCTCGGGCGCGAACTGATCGCACGAGGCCACCGGGTCAGTCTCCTGCACATGCCCGATTTGGCTCCACTGGTGGAAAGCCAAGGCCTGGAATTTATAGCTATCGGACAGAGCGATCATCCTTCCGGATCCCTACCTCAGTCCCTAGCCCGATTAGGACAGTTGCAGGGTTTGGCAGCGTTGCGCTTTACGATCCAGGCAATCCGCCGAACAACTGAGATGATGTGCCGCGACGCTCCCAATGCGATTCGAGACAACGGTATTGACGCGCTCCTGGTCGATCAAACCGAGCCCGCCGGAGGCACCGTAGCAGAGCATCTGGCAATTCCGTTCGTGACGCTTTGTAATGCACTTGCCTTGAATCGAGAAAGCGAGGTTCCTCCGCCGTTCACCGGCTGGCCTTATCGGCGCAATCCATGGGCTCGCGCACGAAACCGGCTCGGTTATGCCATCTCAGACAGAATCATGCGGCCTGTCACACAGGTCCTGAGCAGGTACAGAACGAAATGGGATCTTCCACCCCTTCAAACTCCCGAAAGTTCCTTTTCTACTCTCGCGCAAATTAGTCAGACGCCTGCGGCCTTCGATTTCCCGCGCCGCGAACTGCCTCAACATTTCCACTATGTTGGTCCACTGCGCCGTCCCGCTCCCCAGGTCATTCCTTTTCCCTGGGAAAGGCTCGACGGCCGCCCTCTGATCTATGCGTCTTTAGGAACGCTGCAGAACGCAAAGGATCAAATTTTCCGGTGTTTCGCGGAGGCTTGTCTGGGATTGGATTTCCAACTTGTAATCACCCATGGGGGAGGACTGGGAGAAAGCACTGCCTCTTCGTTTCCAGGGAACCCGCTCGTTGTTAGCTATGCTCCTCAATTGGACGTTTTGAGGCGGGCCCGTTTGACCCTGACGCACGCCGGCCTAAACACTGTTCTCGATTCACTCGCCTGCGGTGTTCCGTTGATTGCTGTACCCATCACCTATGAGCAGCCAGCAATCGCCAGCCGTATACGCTGGACCGGCGTAGGCGAGGTTCTCCCTCTCGCGAAACTGAACGCGCAACGCCTGCGGGACACCATCCGACAAGTCGCCAATAATCCTTCCTATGCGTCAAAGGCGCAAGTAATTAAAAAGTGTATTGAAGAGTCCGGCGGTGTTCGAGGCACGGCAGATCTAATTGAAACGGTGATCTAGCAATATTACGGTACCAATTCTCGGGTTATCAAAATTCGAGCAAATAGTACTTTCTTGCCCCTAAATTTCCGCGATAACCTCGTATCATTACTTACGGCCATCCAGGATGGCGGGCGATTTCGGCTCTTTCCGTAAGTTATCTCGCCATCGAAGTGTGCGATCTCCGAATTTTTTAAATGAAACCACCAAATGAGAGGCTTAGTCAACAGGGGGAGCAGGGGAAATAGGCCACGAGGGGTGGTTTGTTTACCTTGACTACTATTCCGGAGGAGGTACAATTAGCAAAGATGCGACAAGGACTTTCTTTTTTAGCCTTTTCGGCGGTTAGCGCATTAATTTCGATAACCCCGGCTTTGGCCACTCCCCTTCTTGATGGGAGCACGGCTAGTATTGCTAACGTAGCGGGAGGTGGCGTTACAGTAAACAGTTCGGGCCTTTTTTTTAATACAACTGGGGCAAACGTTTCCAATCCATTTGCAGTGGGGGGAACGAACACCGGTTCATTCGCTGGATTGACGGGCGGTACTATTCAGAACATTACCCCTCCCGTCGTCGGTCCAACCAGCATTCCTGCGTTTGCAACCTTTAATACGGCGGCAGGCCTCATAACGTTTAACTTGACCAATATTATGCAAGGAGTCGGAACTCCAGGCGCCTGCACCAGCAACACGGTCGGCAACGTATGTACTCCTATTGTCCAGGGTTTTATGTCGCCGTTCACGTTGACTCAGGTTGCTCCTAATGCGGTTTCCATAGCTTTGACATTGAATGGAGAGGCGTATTTGGGAACAGCAGCTAGTGGGACATCGCCAACCGTCGGTACGTTCACAACCCAAGACACAATGCTTGGGACAATCACTTCGATCCTCACTGCTTCCGGCACGCCGGCTGGCGTCACCGAAAGCTATTCTGGTACCTTCACTGCTGGCCCGGCCGCGGTCATTCCTGAGCCGGTTTCCTTGCTACTGATGGGTTGTGGCCTTTTGGGTGTTGGCATAATTGCTCGGCGAAAGGTTCACAACTAAACATACTCCATAATTACTAGCTTTTCCGAAAAGGCCCTCGTGCGGTGCCGCCGCCCGAGGGCTTAATTTTGTGTGCGTGCCGGGACACAACGCCGTCGGCCGGGATACGTTATCTTTCCCAGAGCCGGCCTCTATATATGCCGAGCGCGCTGTCCGGCAAAAACGAATGTAATTCAATGAATCACTCTAAGCTTTACCTGTTTTTTCTTGCCTCCTCTTTCAGTCTGAGTGTCTTGGCCGGACAGACCACGGCACTATATGAGCCTGCTTCGCTCGTTGTGGGTCCTTTCCCCAGTAACGTCACGACCGTGGCAGACCCGGCTCAGAGTACGGGCTTGCGCGTCAATCTACCGTCTTCGAACGACGCGTGCGATCCTTCTGTCAGCCCGAGCGTCTGTAGCAATTCCACGTTGCTGAACCAGCTCGATGGATTCAGTGTGAATCCACGCTTGATGGTTTGCTTTTCCGCCGCAGTGGATCCAGCTACTCTGCACGATGGGATCCATATCATCTCAGTCGGGAATGGTTCTCTCGTAGCAATTAATCAGATCGTCTTTGACCCGGCCAGCAATTGTGCTTTTGCCAAGCCCAATCAGGTTCTCAGTCAACAGAGTGAATATCTGCTGACTGTCACTGACTCGGTTCACGATGCCGGCGGAAAAAAGGTGAAGGAGGACGATCGATTCAAGGATTGTCTGAAGAGCAGCGACGCTTATTGCCAAGCACTCAACAATGCTCTGAACAAGGTCGTACAACAGCCCGCTTCTGCGAACAAAGTGATCGCCGCCTCTCTATTTACGACCATGAGTGCCACCGCCTGGCTGGAAAAAGCACGCCGCTTCGTGGATTTGACTGAGCTGCCCATTGTGCTCCCCGCCGGAATCCCGTTTTCTTTCAAGCTGTCGAACCTCCAAAAAATCACTTGGGTTCCAGCACAGAGCGGATTGCCCCCGCAGGATATTCCCCTGAGTGCCTTGTCGGCTGTCGACAGAATCGCCTTCGGCCTCTATTTGTCTCCGAACTTCATAAACCCCGCCGACGGAACTATCCCGGTGACTCCGACGAATGCTGCGATCTCCGGCGCGCTGCCACTTCCAGGTATTCCCTTGGGTCTGATACCGGTCTCGTTCCATATCTTTTTTCCGCCCGGCCCGACACCAGCGGGTGGATTTCCCACAGTTATCTACGGTCACGGCCTCGGCGATAATCAGTTCGGGGCGCCCACATTTATAGCTTCTACTCTGGCTCAAAAAGGATTTGCAACACTCGCTATCGAAATCACCGGACACGGCTATGGTGCTGCCAGTGTAGTGAAATTAACCGGTTCCCTTGGAACTCACACAGTAGCCACGCCCGGCCGCGGTATTCTCATTCCGGGCAAAACCCAGATTGGTTCCACGGATGGTTGTATTGCGCTGCCACCCGCAGTCGCCGTTCGAGACTGTGGACGCCAAACCGCCATCGACTTAGTCGCTCTGGTAGCCGCAATTCGGAAAACGGCAGGGCTGGGTATGCAAATCAACCCAAATCGGCTTTATTACGTAGGTCAATCGTTTGGCGGTACGTACGGCACTCTCTTTCACGCAATCGAGCCCGATGTCAAAACCGCAGTCCTGAATGGCGCTGGCGGTACTTCCGTCGATGTGGCTCGCCTTGGCATCACCGGACGCGCTCTGAGCGTTGGATATCTGGCGTCCGTTAATCCGGCACTTCTTAACGTTCCGCCAGCGCCTCCCGAGCGCTACTTCCACGACGTTTTCAACGATAATTATGTCTTTCGCGATACCGCACCAGTCATAAATAACGTGCCTGGAGCAATGGCCATTCAAGCCGCCTTCGAGGCTGCCGATTGGCTTGGCATGTTAGGGGACCCACTGAGCTATGCGCCCCATCTCAAACAATCGCCCTTGGCAGACGTCCCGGCGAAATCTACCCTCTTTCAATTCGGCCTCGCCGATCTGGAAGTTCCGAATCCTACGGAATCCGCGGTCATCCGGGCCGCTGGCGCACAATCTTCCTCCTGGTTCTTGCGATTCGATAAAGCTGCCGCTATCGCGCCCGACCTGGTGGGAGTAACCGATCCGAGTACGGGATTACCTCTCCCAATCTTGCCTCATCGCGTGCTCAGCAACCCCACTATCTTTAGTCACCCGACGGAAACACCGCTCGCTCTCGCCGAACAGCTACAGGTCGGCGACTATTTCGCATCCAACGGTACAACCAACCCGGATCCCAACCAATTCTTGACTGGACCGTTCGCGGGGCAATCGCTCTTCGAAATACCCGCAGTCTTGCCTGAGCAATTGAATTATTTCCAGCTACAACCTTGAGGAGCTTGGGTACTTCCAGCACCGACCGATTGAGCCCGTTCGCTTTCGTCGTACCTGCCGGGTGCCAGAACCCCGCTGGGATCGAGGGTTCGCTTTAGCTTTTTAATCAGCTCGCTGTACGCATCCGGCTGTTTCTCCCGGACCATAGATTGAATGCCAAGCCGGTAGGGGTAATATCCCTCCCGATTGCAGCGGCTCACGAACTCTTCGTAACACGCCATCGCCTGCTCGTCCTGGCCCATAATTTCCCGATCGTACGTGATCGCCACAACGCACGAAACTGTTCGCGGTGTCAGCATCGTAATCGAAATCATCGGCTCGAACTTGAAGCCGAGGAGCGTTTCGGTGGCTATTTGCGCCAGCCTGGCAACCTGTACTCCTTCAGCGGGCGCAATCGGCGCGTACCACAGCAATCCACATCGATCGCGGTCCGGATCGGGATCTTCAGGGACAGGTATGCGTTTGCGCCAGTAGGCCGAAGCCAGCGAATGTCTGGTCGGCACTCCACGCATTAGGCCAAATACCGGTTCCACCAGTTCCACGGTGCGGCGGATGTCCCAGCCCGTGAAAAGCCTGAATGGCTCGGCAAAGCGTTTCGCCATTCGTAGAGTCCTGGAACTCAGAAATTTCAATTTCCCTCGCTGCCCGGCTAGCGCTTTTTTCAGAAGCCGTTTCGCTTCGGAAACCTGCCCCCGGGTTCCATAAAGACCACCCGAAGCGTTCCATGATCCGAAACTAAGATCTTTGCGGAAAGTGGCCATGTGTTCCGGACTCAAAGGAACCCGTTCCTCCACGGCTGCCCAGGGATACTGCTGCAATCCACCCAGCACCTTATAGTCGTTTCCAATGTGTATGGAGCTGCGAAGCACTTCGTGAATTCGAAGTTTGCGCAGCGCGTCGATGAGTGCCGGCAATCCCTCGTTCAAGTCACAACGGAAAAAGAATGCCTCGAACGCCTCTGGCTCCGGCATGAGCCAAATGCTCATCCTGGTTACCAAGCCGAGATTGGATTGCGAGAACAAGCCGTCCAGGCTGGGACCAACGCCCCAACGCGATACCGCTGCGGTGAGCGAATCGGCGAAACGCGCCGAGCCGGTTTCGATGACCTCTCCGGTTGGCAGCACTACTTCGAGGCCGCACACATGCGCGAAGTGGTCTCCGTACGGCGTGTGCCCAAAACCGCGCTCCATGGCGTTGCCGATCAAGCTGCAATCGGGACTGGAACCGGTTGCGTCCATCCACAAGCCGGACCGGCGCTCTTGCAGGAACTGATGCAATCGCGCTTGCGTAACACCTGGCTCCACCGTCACATATCCGAGTTCTTCGCTGAAGTCGACAATGCGATCCAGACGGCTGAGATCGAGGATCGCGCAGCCATCGCTCGGAGGAACGCGCGAGCCGTAACCCCAATTCTTTCCACTACTTACTGGATAGAGCGGAGTGCCGAAGCGATTGGCTATCCGTAAACATTCCTGCACCTGCTCTCGGCTGGCGGGCCGCAGAATAGCTGGAATTCGCTGACTGGTGGCGAACGTCGCTGTCTCTGCCGCTTGCAGAGCGGACGAGCCTACCTGGACAAATTCGGCGCCCAGAAGCTGCTCCCAGTCCCTGAGTGCAAATGTGAGCCCTTCTGAAGCCACCGCCCCTTAAATCTCTGCTAGTAAACTGGCGCCGTTCACAGCCGGTGCAAGACGCTCAGGGTTGTCCCAGAACTGACGCCTGGAGCGGTGGATAGTGCCAAGATTTCCAACACTCGCCTTTAGCTGATTGATTAATGGAACAAACCTTTTTGCTGGTGAGCGCGAATCGAACCGGAGCAATTCCATCGTGCATCCGTAACGTGGATCTTGATACGGCGGGATCGCTTCGCCGCCGAGACTGAAGCTGGATCCCCCAATCCTCCGAAGAATAGAGGCTGAGTGATGTCGCACCGTCGCCGTGCAGGAACCGAGACAGCCACCCCACAGGTGCCCCAAAGCATATGAAGCGACCAAAATCTCAAGGGCCGCTCTGGTACCCCGCCACTCTTCGGAAAGCGCCCAGCCGCCGACTTCTACATATGCCAGATCTTCCCGCCGGGCTCGTTGCAAGTCCGTCTCTACAGCTTTACGCACCTTGTCGCCCCAATGCTCGTCTCGCATGACGGGCGAATGGTAGATCCGCAGCATCTCGAAAGGCACCGTACTGGGATGCACTAGATACCTGGCGCACCCAATGGTCCTCTCATACTCGTCAATGAGCAGAAAATGCCAGCTCTGTTCGTCTCCTGCCATCGGAAAACGACCGTCTTCCTTTAGTTCCCAAGGCTGGATCGCGCCATCTTTGAGATAAACGCGACCTCGCAGGCTCTGGAGCGACGCCAGATATTGGTAATGAAGTTGCTCATCAATTGTCGCGCGGCCGAAACCGGCACTGAAGCGCGTTTGCGGAGGAGCCAATAGTTGAAATCGGTAATTCTGTCGCATGAGTAGAGTTGGATTTCTTTTCTCCGGATGCTAATTAAAAAATGCCATGAACAGATGGCCCCGTCCTTGCCTCCTCATGCGAGTGCGAGCAAGTCCTCCGTCCAGGCGCATACGTCCAGAGGCGCCGGTTTTCATACTAGTATTACTGAGGGATTCGTCCAACGCAACAGAAAATTTATTTTGTTTATAATCATTTAATCTTTCAACCAAATGCGCCACAATAAGTTACCGCTCAATTCAGATTTCGGATACTTCAATGTCCGTTTGTGCTACGCCTATCGCTGTGGGGCAGTCAGGCCAACTGCTGCTGCTCTGGACAGATACTCTTGATTTTGCCTCGCGGAGGGAGCTTGTAGATTTGTTGGAGACGCATGGTGACGAAGCCGTCATACGAAGTGCCAGTACGATACGCGAAAACACACAAGTATATCTCATGGGAAAACAATATATGGGAAATGGAATGGTTTCGTCCTGCCGCCAGGAAGACAGCTCGTTCATTCTAACTATCCAGATCGATGACAGCTCCCTGTTTCGATACAACTCTGATCTAGACCCGGGTATCTTTGCTGTCGAAGATTTCCTCACTGAGCAGCAGGAAGCCGAAATCCTGAAAGACTGGGAGACGACCTACGACTTCAGGGACTTGGGAAAATGATATACCATACACTCCGGCCCTAGGCAACGCTCACCTCTCAGGCGGGGATAATTCTCTATCGGCTATTTCTGACCCTCGCTTTAAATTAGTGAGCCTGCCTCAACCAGATTTCTCTGACCAATATTGGCCATAACCGAGCAGTGGTGGTGCTTTTTGGTCACCATTAAAAGAAATCAATCATTAAAGAAGTTGGCCTTCCCTTTTGTACCGGGCGCATTAGCATTGTGGCGCGCAGCCCGCGATGCGTTTTTTAATTAAATTGGCGTATTAGCACTACTGACGCCGGTGACCTTTGGGGTATCGTCGTGCTGCCCTGGTGGCCGAGCTTCCGTCTCACTTCGGCTGGTCCGACACCCAAACTCTTCCGGCTGAGTCACTTCGAATGAGATACTGAGAAGTAAGCAATACATGCTGCGCAACGATCCCATCGATCGAGGGGGTTTCTCCCTCCCCGAAATCCATGAGAGCGTTGCCACTTCCGACACACGTTTTTGGAAGCGGCTGCTAGCCTTTGCCGGTCCCGCCTATCTGGTCAGCGTCGGATATATGGACCCCGGCAACTGGGCCACCGACCTCGAAGGCGGAGCCCGCTTCGGATACCGGCTGCTTTGGGTCCTGGTGCTCTCCAACCTGATGGCGCTGCTGCTCCAGACCCTTAGCTCGCGCCTCGGCATCGTCACCCGGCGCGACCTGGCGCAAGCCTGCCGCGATGAATATCCACGAGCCATCGGGTACGTGCTCTGGATTTTGTGCGAGCTCGCCATTATTGCCTGCGATCTGGCGGAAGTGCTCGGCGCGGCCATCGGCCTCAACCTGCTGTTTCATCTGCCGCTCTTAATTGGCGTGTTCGTGACCGCCGCCGATACGCTACTGGTGCTCTGGTTCACCCGTCTGGGCATACGCATGATCGAAGCGTTCGTGCTGGTGCTCATCGCCACCATCGCAGGCTGCTTCGCATTCGAAATATTTTTGGCCAAGCCGGAGGTAGCCGAAGTCGTCACCGGCCTTCTGCCGCGGCTGGATTCATCAAGCATTTATATCGCCGTGGCCATCTTCGGCGCGACGGTCATGCCGCATAACCTTTATCTGCATTCGGCGCTCGTGCAGACACGGCGTATCGGCGAGACTGTCGAAGAGAAGCGCGCAGCTTGCCGTTTCAATCTGTTCGATTCCACCCTGGCGCTGAACGGCGCGCTCTTCGTCAATGCCGCCATCCTGATCATGGCCGCCGCCGTATTCTTCAAACACAACATTGTGGTTACCGAGATCCAGCAAGCGCATCAGCTTCTTTCACCGCTGCTCGGTACCACGCTTGCGAGCGTCCTGTTCGGCGCCGCCCTGCTCTGCTCCGGCCAATCTTCCACGTTCACAGGCACCATGGCCGGCCAGATCGTCATGGAAGGCTTTTTGCGCTTCCGCATGCAGCCCTGGCTGCGGCGCGCCATCACGCGCTGCCTGGCGATTCTCCCCGCCGCCTTCACCATCTATCTCGCCGGCGAGGCCGCCACCTACAAGCTGATCATCTTCAGCCAGGTGGTCCTCAGTCTCCAATTGCCGTTCGCCGTGATCCCGCTGGTGCAGTTCACCAGCGAACGCCGCCGCATGGGTCAGTTTGCGAGTGGAGGGTGGCTGCGAATTGGAGCCTGGTTCTGCGCAGCGTTCATCCTGGGTTTGAATATCTGGCTGTTAATCGGCGAGCTCCGGGAATGGGCGGCCTCCCCACTTGCCCTCACCGTCGCGATTGCCGGGGGAGCCGCCTATTTCGCCCTGCTGTTTTTCGTCTGCTCTTGGCCCTGGTTGCGTACCCGCCTGCGGCGTATGCCGCTTCCCGCCGAAAAGGTCGCCGTTACCGTGGCGGCCGAGGCGCCTGCGCTGCGGCCGAGTTCCTATTCCCGTATTCTTGTGCCGCTCGACCACAGCGCCGCCGATCAGGAAGCCATCGGCAACGCGCTCGCCTTTGCCCGCGCTCACGACGCCCGCATCATCCTCCTGCATATCGAAGAAGGCGTAACCAGCCAGATGTTCGGCTCGCTCTCCTCGACCGCCGAGATCACTGAGGGCCAGGATTATTTGGCCGGCATAGCCGCTTCTCTACGCGAACAGAATGTGGATGTCGATGTGGTCGTACGCCATGGTACAAGCCCCGCCCATGAAATCGCCGAGGCCGCTCGCGATCTCTCGCCCGATCTCGTCGTCATGGCCTCCCACGGCCACTCCGGCATCAAGGACCTGATTTTCGGTACAACCATCAATTCCGTGCGCCATCGTATAAAGGCGCCGCTCCTGATCGTAAGCAAAACTTAAAAACGAATGACTGATCTTTCGAAAGGTAGAATCCTCGTCACCGGCGGCGCGGGATTCATCGGCAGTGCGCTCGTCTGGGCTCTGAACCAGCGAGGCATCGAAAATATTCTGATCTGTGACGTGCTCGGCCGCGATGAAAAGTGGAAGAATTTAGTTCCGCTGCGCTTTGCCGATTATGTAGAATCCGCCGACTTGGCCGGACGGCTCGGCAAAGAGATCCGCGCCATTTTTCATTTAGGCGCCTGCTCTTCTACTACTGAAACCGACGCCTCTTATCTGATTCACAACAATTTCGAATACACCAAAATGCTGGCGCACTTCGCGCTCGTCAACGATTGCCGTTTCGTGTACGCCTCTTCGGCCGCGACGTACGGCAGCCTCGCCGATCGCATCTCTGAATCATTGCCGCTCGAACAACTTCGGCCGTTAAACATGTATGGATATTCGAAGCACTTGTTCGATTGCTATGCGCAGCGCGCCGGCATTCTCGATCGCATCACCGGGCTCAAATATTTCAATGTGTTCGGCCCGAACGAATATCACAAAGGCGATATGCGTAGCGTGGTGCACAAAGCTTTCGGAGAAATCCGCGCCACCGGAAAAGTCTCGCTATTCAAGAGTTACCGGCCGGAATATCCGGACGGCGGCCAACAGCGCGATTTTCTGTACGTAAAGGATGCTGTCGCTGCCACACTCTTTCTCGCCGAACAAATCGACGGCGGCGGGTTGTTCAACATCGGCTCCGGACAGCCGAACACCTGGATCAATCTCGTCACTCCAATATTTTCTGGAGAGCCGAAGATCGAGTTCATCGACATGCCCGAGCACTTGCGGTCTAAATATCAATACTTCACCTGCGCCGATGTGAGCAAATTGCGCGCCGCCGGCTTCACCCAGCCACTCACCCCGCTAGTCGATGCGGTTTCCGATTACGTAAAAAACTACCTGGCCCCCGGCAAACATCTAGGAGATTAACTTGTGGGGCAGGCTGGCAGCCTGCGCGCCGGTTGGCAACCGGCGCTAACACATCATCACTTCAACTTAGCGCTAGGCGTCGCATCCGCCGGAAGATCGCCCAGAATGTACTGGATCGCCGCAAGGATGTGCTGCTCCCACGCCGGCGACGTATAGAAGATCGTCGTATGCCCGAGCGGAGTACAGAAGACACGGCCCTTGCCGTACGTCTTGATCCAGCTCATCGCGTAATCCTGATCGGGCCGTGTGCACTCCTTGCAAAATCGCCCGCCCGTCGCCATGTCCGATTTCGCTACATCGATGCTCAGCAGCACGTGCTGCCTTTCGCGTGAATAGGGCGAATAGACCGGCATGTGGTAGAACTCGTCGTTGTGTTCGAATTCCTGCCCATGAAACATGGCAGTAAGAGGACTGGATGGATCGTCGATCTTTAAAAACTGTGTTTCGGTATGGTGCGCTCCCGCCCACGCGCCCATCATCTCCATAAACTCTGGCCAATCGTTATTGGCGAATGTGACCGCATGATGGCCGCCAATACCGCCGCCCTCGCGAACAAACCGCAAGATCCCGTCGCGCACTTCCTGGTCGGGAAAAACCATGCCGCAAACGTTATTGAGATAAACAGCGTCGAATTCCTTGATCTTCGGATACTTCAGGTTATTTAGATCGTTACTGAAAGTCGGCTGAAAAGCGCCGGTGTATTTCCCCATCAGCTCTAACATCCAATTGCCGTGCGGAATGGTGGCGTGCCCGGAATACATCTGAAGATCTACCACCAAAAGCTTGCGCGGCTTCTTCGGCGCAACAATCGGCTTGCGCGGCACGGCTGCCTCGATCTGCTGCCGTATTTCGGCGGAGAGCAGGTTTGGACCGCGAATCGCGCCCATCGGCGAATCGACCACCTGCGCGACGCGCGCCGCCATTGCCGGCCTCAACGCTTCTTCGAGAGTCTCGACTGACCGTAAGAGTTCCCGATACGTACCGGCCGTATCGCCGCCGCCATCTTCCGCTCGATCGACAGCTACAAACAGCGGTTTGATTCCCATACGGAAGGCGGACAGGAAGAAATCCGAATTGCCGGTCGTCCCCTGCCCCACCCTCACTGCCAATAGACGATGCTTGACGAGAGATAGCGCCTCAACCGGGTTGATCCCTGTGAGCCTCCACGCTGGCAAATCGGCGATGATGCCGATTCGCGGGCCGCGAGCGGACAGCGCGCTAAGCAGCGGCTTCGGATCCGTGCGGCTTTCCACGGCGATATTGATTCCACTATCGTTGGCAAACTGCTCCAGGTCGCCAAACTGAGAGGTGCCGGCAGGAGTGATCAGCATCGCCACACCCATCAATTTCGCGAAATCGAATAGCTTGCGCCGTTCCTCGTCGGTCGAAGGAAATTTCGCTACCTGATAGGCGTACAACTTCAGATTCAACTCGATCAGGCGATTGCGGACGGCTGTCGCCTCGCCCGGCAGCAGGTGATAGTCGAGATTCTTCGGAACCTCAGGACTCACCATTTGCGTGTCGAATCCTTCAATACTCCCAAGTCCGAGCGCATCGGCTTTCGCGGCAGCTTCGGAAAACGTGAGATGCGCGAATGCCGACGAAGGAATACCGACACGCCAGCCGAACCAGATCTTTTCGTCCTGCGCGCCCAGGCGAATGGTGCCCAGGCTCGATCCGGTAGGCCGCACCGAGGCGGAGCCCGGAACAGGCGCTCTTCCACGCTGCGCGAAACACACGGAAACAAGAATCGGAATTGCAATTAGCTTTTTCATCGAAGAGAAGGTTGTTTGGCTGGAATCGTGACAGCTGCTAACGGACTTCCGTCATCTGCAGCGATAAGGTTGACGCGCGCCTGCACGGGATCGACGTAACAGGCGCTTGCCGTATCGATGCAGTAATAAATAACGGTTTCGATCTCCAGCATCGAATTGCCGCGAAGATCTCCGATCGGCAGCGTCACTGGAAGCCGCTCTCCCTTTTCGAGTTTCGCCGCCGATTCCGCGCCGGCGCTGTCGATGAACTTCCACTGGAGAAAGAACGGGGCTTCCGGGTTCAACTTGTATCCGCTTGGCAAGCTCACGTCTACCGACAGCCCAGACTGGCCGGGTTTCATCCGGCGGTCACCAAGATTTATAATGCGGCCCGAAAAACGTCTGATGCGGCGAGTGACCAGCGTATCGAGCCCGCGTATCGGAAAGGAACGGACCGTTTTCGCTATCGGATCCAGGACTCTCACTTGCTGATTGTTGGTATCGGCGACATAGAGTTTGCCGTCCAGCCAGGCAAGTCCGCCCGGCTCGTTGAAGGAAGCTTCCGCGAAACTGCCGTTTGCAAATTGTTTCGCGCCGTTTCCGGCAAACGTGGTGCAGGTACGCGTCGCTGGGTCGAGGACTTTGACCTTGCTGTTGTACGTGTCCGCCACATACAGCCGGCCCTCCTGCGCAGCAACGCCCAACGGATGCTGCAGCCGCACTTTGCCGCCGCTGCCATCCACATCGCCAAACGCGAACAGGCCTCGGCCAACCAGCGTCGTGACTTTCGCGCCCGCGGCCAGACCAAGAGCGCGTATCGAACTGGATTCACTATCGGCGAAATAGATCGCTCCACCGTCAATCGTCATGCCGCTAGGCTGGGCCAGAGAAGCCTTCAAAGGCGCGCCATTGACCAGACCTTCAGCCCCCGAGCCCGCCACCAGCGTGAGGTTTGCCGTATCCGGTTCGTAAACGAAAATTTGGTGTGAGCCTGCCATGGCGATGTAGATCCGGCCCTGAGCGGCAGCAATGTCCCACGGCGAATCGAGAGCGATCGCCGGGCCTCGCCCGTTGGGAATTGGCGCATGCGCCTGCGTGCCGGTGCCGAGAATCGTGATGATCTTCCCGGATGTGAGGTTAGCGGCTCGTATCGCGTGATTTCCGGTATCGGCAATATAGAGCTGATCGCCCGAGATGGCCGTCCCCTGTGGATTATCGAACTCCGCCCGATCGAATGGACCATCCACTTTACCAGGCTCGCCGGTTCCGATGGTTGTCAGCAGCTTCCCGGAATCGTCCGTAATCAGGATGCGATTGTGATTGGAGTCAGAAATGATTAATCGATGCTGCACCGTGTCGGCGGAAATCTTTCCGGGATACGCTAACAGCGTGTCAGGCCGTCGAGCGGCCTCCTGCGGCCAGTCTGTCCCGCTTCGCTGCAACCGGCCTTTGGCGGCAAAATACGGAATGGCTTTTGCCAGGATCGGATCGATCGCCGCATAGCCGTGTTCAGTGGCGAATCTCTCTACAATTCTGCCTTCGGGATTGATCAGGACCAGCGTGGGCCAGCCTTCAATCGCATAGCGCCGCCAGATCGCCAGATCGTCATCGTTGACCACCGGATGCCGGACGCCATAACGAACAATCGCTTCGCGGATTTGCGCCGACTGCTTCTCGTTCTCAAATTTCGCGGAATGCACGCCCAGCACCACCAATTCCCGCGCATACTTGTTCTCCAGCTTGCGCAAGTCCGGCACAAGATGCATGCAATTGATGCAGCAATACGTCCAAAAATCCAAGAGCACGAACTTGCCGCGAAATTGCCGTATCGTGAGCGGCCCGGCACTGTTGAACCACTGCATACCGCCGGGAAACTCCGGCGCTGCCGTCTCGCCATCAAACAATCTCGCTTCGCCCGGAGTAACCTCGCCCGATTTCATTGACTCAAATCTCAAATAACTGGAGTTTGAGACCTCTGCCATGTGGGGCAGCTTGGTAAGCTGCGGCCGATTGGCAATCGGCCTCCTCGATTCGTCTTCATTGCCGCTTAAGCCAACGGCATTGGTAACGTCGCCCGCGGCGCAGAGCGATGCTCGTGCCGTAATCGCCAGAACGGCAATCAGCAGACACGCGCTAGAAAGACGGATCAAACGCCTCCGCTGTCAAATACTGCGCCGGAATTGAGTGAGAGCCGTGCCGCTGGGCGCGACCACGATCGTCTCCCCACGCGCCGTCTTGAAATCCAGCAGAGTGCCGCCCAAATCCTCCGCCTTCACGCCGTTCCGATACACAGTCACTTTCGACTCGCCCCAAGGATTGCGCAGCTTGCACGGCGCGCCGGCCTGCGATTCGATTTGAACGAATTCGACTTTCCCGTTTCGCTTGGCCGAGGTCACGTGGAACGCACCGGCCGCAAGCAAGCGAAATTCGGCATCCCAATCCGACGGCCACGCCGGAAAAACTTCCAGAATCGGGTCTTCGCCGGCAGAAGCTCCGTTGCTCAACAGCGAGGAGTGGATTCCCGAAGTAAGGCCGCCAATATGTTCAGCGTCGATCGCTCCGGGGCCTTCCCTCAGCCGCAGCCGATTGCGGAAAATCTGCGCTCCGCCAATTCCCGGAACATCGATGAAGCCTGTGGTGCGATTGAAATTCAAAAATCGTGTTTTAAGCTCCCGGTCTGCGCC
>JAICIH010000037.1 GCA_025924475.1 Bryobacteraceae bacterium | reverse complement strand
GTGGCGTTTGCCTATGGCGCCGTCAAAGCGCTCTCCTACCTCATGCCGCCCAACACCATCGCGGTAGAGACGGAGATCGCAATCAAAATGCCAGTGCTGCTGTTTACGCTGGCGAGCGCCGCCGTGACGACTCTTTTGTTCGGAGTCGCGCCTGCCTTGCACTCCACGCGAAAGGATTTGGCGCCGGGCCTGTCCGGCGCCGGCAAAGGCGAAGTCGGCGGTTTGCGCCATGCCAACCTTCGTAGTCTGCTGGTTGTGGCCGAAGTAGCTCTGTCCTTGGTTCTATTGGTGGGCGCGGGCGCTCTCATGCGGAGCCTGATGTCCCTCATGGATCTGGATCTTGGTTTCAACCCGCACAATCTCGTCCGCGTCCGTCCCCGCCTTCCGAACGCGACGCAAGCCGAGCGGCGTCAATTCATCGAGACGGCGGCGCTGCGCCTGGGCAGCTTGCCCGGTGTGACGAGCGCAGCCGCAACGACGGGCTTTCCTCCCTACGGCGGAAACGGAACCGAACTCGACGTCGAGGGCAAAGTTCACTCAGACCAATGGAGGGGTGATGTCGAGGCTTGCGACGAACGATACTTCGCGATGATCGGTTTTCGATTTCTAGCCGGGCATTCCTTCTCACAAAGCGATGTGGCAAACGGCCGGAAATACGCCGTAGTCAATCAGATGTTGGCGGCCAGGTATTTCGGGCAGGAGAACCCGATCGGCAGGCACGTACGTGTTGGTCTGCTGGCCTCCGGCCCGAACAAGCTGGAGAACCCGGTTTTCGAGATCATTGGCGTGGTAATGGACATTCGAAACAGCGGGCTCGAGGAGCCTTCCGTACCCGAGGTATTTATTCCTTTTACGGTTCCGACCACCGCCTCTCCCTCGATGTTCATTCGAACGTCTCCCGACGCCCGCAACTTGACGGCAACTATCCGGCGTGAGTTGCGAACGATCGATAAGAATGTGGTGGTCTCGGATCCGGCGCTTGTGGAAGACTCGATTGCTCGGTTTTCGTATTCGCGGCCCCGCTTCAGCGTATTCTTGATGAGCGCATTCGCCGGTATCGGATTATTACTCGTTGGGGCTGGCGTTTATGGAGTGATGGCGTACGCTGTTTCCGCGCAGACGCGCGAGATCGGCATCCGCATGGCCTTGGGCGCCGGACAAGCGCAGGTATTCCGCGGAGTGCTTGGCGCCGCCATCCGGCTCATCGGAATCGGTCTGGTCTGCGGCGCTTTGGGCAGCTTGCTGACCAACCGTCTGGTTGCGAAGCAAGTCTGGACGGTTTCTTCGTTCGATCCGGTCGTCTTACTTGCAGGCATTGCCGCCATCGTGATTCTCGGATTCGCGGCCTGTTACTTCCCGGCGCTACGCGCTACGCGTATTCAGCCGCTGGCAGCGTTGCGGCATGAATAAGGCTATCGCCGTCCGCCGCGCAGCACTTTGACCACCTCCGCGCCGGTGGACGATTCCCGCACCTTCAACGTCGCTGGAAGTCGCGCTGCGATTCGCGGTCCCTGCGTCGGCCCCGCCTGAATCCGCTCGATCAAAATCTCCGCCGCTCGATAGCCGATTTCATACGCCGGCTGCACCACGGACGTAATCGACGGCCGGAAAATATCCTCCGCCGTCAATTCATCGAACGTGACAAATGCGATGTCTTCCGGCGTGCTCAACCCGCAAGCGGCCATGCCGCGCAGCGCACCGATCCCGGTCACGCCGTTCGTGCAAAACAGCGCGCTCGGCCGCGTGGACGAGTGTGTAAGATGCTCGCGGCAGACCGCGCTCACGTCTTCCTGGTTGAGCTTCGCTTCCCAAACCAGCGAATCGTTTACCGCCAAGCCTGCGCGCTCGATTGCCTGTTTATAACCGCGCAGCCGCTCGCGCTCATTGCGCAGCGTCAGCGGTCCGGTCAGAATCGCAATTTTGCGATGACCTAAAGATAGAAGATGCGAAACGCCCATCTCCGCCGCCGCGCCATCTTCCACGCACACCGAATCGACCTCGATGCCTTCCGGCAGTCGATCCAGGCACACTACCGGAATACCGGATTCAATCAGCTTCGGCACCTGCGTCTGCGAGCCATGGCCTGAGGCGATCACCAGCAGAATGCCTTCCACGCGCTGCGAGCGAAGCAGCGAGAGAACTTCCTTCTGCCGCGCCGTGCTGTCATCCGAATTCACCGCGATCACGGAATAGCCGTGCGCATGCGCGGCCGTTTCCGCGCTGCGAATCACCTGCGGGAAAAACGGAATGGTCATGTCCGGCACCACCATGCCGAGTGTGCGCGTCTTGCGTGTTTTTAAACTGCGCGCGATGTGGTTCGGATGATAATCGAGCGCCCGGATCGCCGCCAGAACTTTGCGCCGCAGTGAATCGCTGACCGGAACCGATCCGCCGATCACGTGCGACACCGTCCCTATCGAAACACCCGCCAGTTCCGCTACTTCTTTGATCGTCGACATTCAGAAATTGAACCGGTCGATATTGTCCTTGCGGAAAATAACCGGCGCACCCAAAATGATTTGATCTCCCTCTATTTTTACGACGCCCAACCGGCCGGCCTTCAGCGTGCTTTGGCCCGCTCGCAACGTCCCCCGCGCGAGCGCCGCCGGCGCCCATACTGCCAAATATCCCAGATCTTTAGTGTTCCACAGCACCACAGCTTCAATGGACCCGCCGTGTACATATGGTTTGCACAGGTTCGGCAGCGAGAGTCCGATCACTTGCACGTCCTCGCGTCCGGATTGCTTCACCGCCTCCCCGGCGCCGGGAACCGCCGGAGCCGAAATCCCCACAATCGTTTTAATATTCGGATAGACCTTCAGTAGTGTTTGCGTTTCCTCGAACGCTTTGTCGCGGTCATCGTCGCTCGGCCGCACTGTCACGAGCTCTAATCCGGGATATTTCTCCTTCACGCGCTGCCGCATGAACGAAATCCAGATGTTCTGGTTCGCCGCGCTGAGCGCGCCCGTGATGATCGCGAACTCTCCGCTTCCGTGCATCACGCGCGCGGTTTCGTCGATGAGCGTGTTCCCGATAGCCTGGGGAGTGGCCTGATTGATGAAATAGTCGCGCGCGTCCGCTTCGGCATCCGCATCCCAGGTCGTCACCTTGATTCCCTGCGCCCGCGCTTTGCGAAGCACCGTGGAAATACCCGCCGCATTCTCCACGCTGACCGAAATCGCATCCACATGACGCGTAATCCAGCCTTCGATCACTTCGTTCTGCTTGGCGGCATCCAAACCCGTTGGGCCGTCCCAAATCAGATTCACATGGAGCTGCTTGGCGGCTTCTTCCGCACCCACCCGGCAGCTAATAAAATAAGGATCGCCTTTCGCCTTCGGCATCACGCCAATGGTAATCGTCCCGGCGCCGCCCGCATGACCCGCCGCTACACTGAATCCCAACACTACTGCGCCAGCGGCCGCGATCGCCGCCATGGTCCAGCGTCCCTTTCTGCCGGCCCGCTCCAGCGCAATCGTCACTGCCAGCAAAACGCCGGTCAGAATGCCGGCCAGTTCCGCCGGCCATCCCGAAAGGCGCAGCCCATTCTGCAAAACGACGATTGCCACAAGCCCCAGCAGCGTGCCGCCGATGCTTCCGCTTCCTCCAAAAATGGATGTGCCGCCCAGCACCACGGCGGTGATCGCGATCAGCTCATAGCCGGTGCCGGCGTCCGATTTCGCCTGCCCCAGATGCGCGACATATACGATCGCCGCCACGCCGGATGCCAGTCCCGAAAGCAAGTACACCAGACCAATGCGCCGTTTCACCGGAATCGCCGCATAGCGCGCGCCTTCCAGGCCGTGGCCGATTGCATATAACGCCCGCCCCACCACACTGCGATGCAGCAAGAGCCAGAAGCCCACGACGGCTGCCACCAGAAAAACAGTTTGCGTGGGAACCACTCCGCCGAGATAGCCCTGACCGAGAAATAGAAAACCGCCCGGAAATCCGGAATAATTTTTGGCGCCCATCGTGATTCCCTCGGCGAGCCCGCGAAACAGCGAGTAAGTTCCGAGCGTGACGATCAAAGGCGATACATTAAGCCGCGCGATCAGCGCCCCATTCAGCGCCCCTCCGAGCAGGCTGATGACGAGTGTGAGCAGCACAGCCACTCCGATGGGTATGCCGGCGTCGTGCCACAGCCAGCCGAAGCTGACGGCGCACAACCCCATCATCGATCCCACCGAAAGATCGATTCCACCGGTGACGATCACGGGCGTCAGCGCCAGCGAAAGAAGTCCGATTTCCACTCCCAGGCGGATGCATTCGAAAAAATTGCCCAGGGAGAAAAAGTTCTGTCCGGTGACGCTGAATAGCGCGATTTCGCAGGCGATCAGCACCGCCAGGACAATTTCTTGTTTACCTTTCGTCATTGCGCGGCAAGTGCTTTCATCCGCCTGGTGCTCAGCGCATCCAGCAGCACCGTCACCAAAATGATCGCGCCTTGGATCGCTTTCTCCCAGTAAGGATTGATCCCGAGAAAGATCAAGGCCGGCCCAATGCTTCCGAGCAGCGCCACGCCGATCAGTGTCCCGGGCAGACTGCCGCGTCCTCCCGTGATCGGAGTTCCTCCCACCACCACCGCCGCAATCGCCTTTAACTCGAGATTGATTCCGCTATTGGCGGGAACGTCCGAAAAGCGAACTGCGTTCATCAGCGCCGCAAGCCCGGTCAACGCACCCGTCAGCACAAACACCCAGAAGACAACTTTTGTAACTGCAATACCTGCCAATCGCGCGGCCTCGCTGTCGGATCCTGTCGCATACACTGCGCGAAGCGCCGCTACGTTCCGCGAAGCCCACCACAGTACGGCGAAGAGAAACAGCGCCGATCCTACAATGACGATCTCGCCTTTCGATTGGCCGAAGCCGAACCATTGAAAACCGGCTGGCAAGCCTTCCACCCAGGCTCCGCCCGTCGTCCAGCGCAGCGCTTCCCGCCACGCCACCATCGTCGCGAGCGTCGCCACGATGGAGGGAGCTTTCACATACGCGACCAACCCACCGTTCACTGCGCCCAGGATCGCGCCTGCGCCGATCGAGATCAAAGCCAGAGGCACAAGCGGAATACCTGCTTTCGCCGTTATTCCACACACGATGCTGATCACGGCGAACAGCGATCCGACCGAAATATCGATCTCGGCCAGCACGATAACCAGCGTCATGCCCATCGCGACCAGCAAGACGGAAACGTTCGATAACGCCAGATCGCGCAAATTCTCCGCGGCGAAAAAACGCGGCGCGATCAACGCCAGAAAAATATAAAGCGCGGCAAGGGCGATCAGGCCCGGCCATTCGCGGTTCGGACGAAGTTTCATGGCGCTGTCACCTGATGCCCCAGCGCCAGCTCTAATAAGTTATAGGGCGTCGCCTCCGCGCGATCCAGAATGCCCGCGATCCGGCCCTTCGCCATCACCGCTACGCGATCGCTCATCCCCAGAATCTCTTCCGTTTCGGAAGAAATCATCAGAATCGCCAAACCTCGCGCAGCCAGTTGCCGGATAAGCCGGTAAATCTCCGTCTTGGCTCCGACATCGATGCCTTGTGTCGGCTCATCGAGGATCAGAATTTTCGGATCGGTCATCAGCCAGCGCGCCAGCGCCACTTTCTGCTGGTTGCCGCCGGACAAGTTTCCGGCCGGCGTATCTTCGGACGGTGTTTTTACGCCCAAACGCGAGATGAATCCGAGCGCTGTCTGCCTTTCTTTGGCGAACTGCAGAAAACCGCCTTTCGAGATACTCCCGAGGCTCGCCAACGTGGTGTTCGCCGCTATCGCCATTTTGAGAATCACGCCATGCCGCCTCCGATCTTCTGGTACATAGGCGATTCCTAAGCGCACCGCGTCGGCCGCTGAACGGATCTCGACTCGCTTGCCCTCTACCAAGACGTCGCCGCCATCGCGTGGTGCAAGGCCGAACAGCGCTTCCGCAAATTGTGTGCGCCCAGAGCCCGCCAACCCGGCTAAGCCGACGATCTCGCCGCGCCGGACTGTCAGGCTGACGTTCTCTACTCCCAACGCCTTGCAGCGTAGCTCGCGCACGTCGAGCGCGACTGCATCGGGAACGCTCTCGCTAGGCGGAAAAACTGTCTCCAACTCTCTCCCCACCATTAGCCGGATGAGATCCTGCTTCGTTGTTCCGGCCATCTCGCGCGTCTCGATGCTTTGCCCGTCGCGCAGCACCGTCACACGGTCTGCAATACGGCCCAGCTCTTCGAAGCGATGCGAAATGTAAACAATCGCGACGCCTTTTTCACGCAGCTCCAGAATGATGCGAAACAGATTTTCCGTATCGCGGTCGCCTAACGAGGCGGTCGGCTCATCCAAAATGAGCACGGAAGCGTTCGTATCGAGCGCTTTAGCGATCTCAACAAGCTGCTGCTCGGGCATACTCAATTCGCCGGCCAAGGTCTCCGGCCGCACACGCGCGCCAATTTGTTCCAGCAACTCGCTCGCATGCCGCCGCCGCGCGCGCCAATCGATTTTGCTCCACACGCTGGCCGTCTCCTTACCGAGCGCGATGTTTTCGGAAACCGAGAGATCGGGGAACAAAGCGGGTTGCTGATAGATCGCGGTGATGCCGAGCGAGCGCGCCTTGGCAGGCGAATTATGCTCGATCAATTCTCCTCGCAGCCGGATCTCGCCCGCATCCGAAGTCACCGCGCCGGTGAAGATCTTGATGAGCGTCGATTTGCCTGCGCCATTTTCCCCTACCAACGCATGCACCTCGCCCGCCGCTAAAGTAAGCGAAACGCCGCGCAGCGCGCGCACTCCTCCGAACGATTTCTCAATGCCCCTCGCTTCGAGCGCCGGCGTGTTTTTCAAAGGGCTAAGTTAACATGGTGCCCGGACCTTATCCATGCGTCAGGTCAACCTCAATCCGCTCCGCGCCGCATCCAACGAGACCGCGCGCGATATCAACCGGCGGATTGTTCTGAATCTGATCCGCACCGGCCAGCCAATCTCGCGCGCCGATCTGGCGCGCCGCTCCGGTCTGCAGCGCAGCACGGTGTCCTTAATCATCGAACAACTGATCGCCGATAAATGGGTCATCGAAGGTCCTATGGGACGATTACCGCGCGGCCGGCGGCCTACATTTCTTCACCTGAACGATCAGCGCGCCGTCATTTGCGTTGACCTTCGGCCTACGCGCATCGCGCTTGGAGTCGCCGACGTCAATGGCGGATTCAGCTCGCACGATATCCTTGCCACTCCCTCCGATCCCGCTGTAGCAGTGAAGGAATTGGCGCGCCGCATCCGGGCCATCGTGAAAGCGCAGCCAGAAAAGTGCTTCGAGGGCGTAGGCGTCAGTCTGCCGGGCCGCGTCGATCTGGCGACCCATCACCTGGCATTCGCACCCAACTTGGGCTGGCCGCCCACGGATCTGAAAACTCCTTTGGAACGTGCCACCGGGCTCGAAGTCGAGCTTGAAAACGCCGCGAATGCCTGCGCGCTTGCTGAAATGTGGTTCAATCCGGCGCAGTTTCGCGATCTGGTTGCTGTTACCGTTTCCGAGGGCATCGGCACCGGTATCGTGGCGCAAGGCCAGCTCGTCAGTGGCCGGCATGGCATGGCCGGTGAGTTCGGCCATGTGCCGCTCGATCCGGACGGTCCGCAATGCCGTTGCGGAAACAAAGGCTGCTGGGAAATGCTCGCCTCCAACCGCGCTGCCCTCCGCTACTACTTCGAATCAGGTCAGCAAAGCGGTAAATTCACGTTTCAGGATCTGCTGCGCCTCGCCGAGCAAGGCGACGTTCTCGCCGGCCGGGCGCTGAATCGCATGGCCACGCAGCTCGGCCGCGGTGCTCGCATGATCGTGGGCGGGCTCGCTCCCGAAGCCATCGTTTTCATCGGCGAGTTCACCGCCGCCTGGGATCGTTTTCGCCCCATCCTGGACGCCGAAATTCAGACGCAAACCCTTTCTACCGCACCTACATTAGTCCTCGCTGGACGCGACGGAGCCACCGCGCGTGTCCGAGGCACCATGGTGCTGGTCCTGCAAAAGCACTTCGGCGCGCCGTCGTCCTCGGTTGCGCAAGCAGCCGCTCGCTAGACGGGCTGAATCCAGCCCAACGATGCGGCGGTCGTCACCAACCCCGCGATGGTGACGGCCGCCGGAGAAGCCACGGAAACCCACCGGAAAAACGCCGAGCCTCCCGTCTTGCGTACTGGAAGCAGATTCCTGGCGTAGAGCACTAAAGCGCCAATCGCCATTAACACGACTGCCAGCCCGAGACTGAATGCCCCCAGCAAAATCAGCCCGAAACCGGTGCGACCCAAGGCAATCGCGCCGAGTAAGAGAACGAGCGCCGATTCACAAGGGACCAGCCCGCCGCTCGCACCCAATACCGCCAGCGCCCCCCAGGAGAGCTTCTCCGGCATATGCGTATGCGAATGCTCGTGATGGTGATGATGTTCCGGATGATCGTGATGGTGATGATGATGGCCGTGCGCATGCGCTCGCGTATGGCGAAGCCGTTTATAAAACATCCAGCAGCCCACTGCGACGATCGATAAGCCGGAGATTGCGCCCAGCCAGGCGGTCACTTTTTCGGGAACCACGTAGCGGAACAGAAACAGAACCGCAATACCTAGTGCGAACACCGCAATCGTATGAGTAAACGTGACCATCGCGCCCAAAAATGCGGCATGTTTCAAGGTGCCGCGTGAACCCACCAGGTAGGCCGCGACGATCGTCTTTCCATGGCCCGGCGTCAGCGCATGCGCCGCCCCGAGCCCAAATGCAGTCAGGAGCGCGATCAGCATCATCCACGGCGTGGTTTTTTCTTCGTGCAAAAGTCTCGAGAGAAAGTCTCCGCGAACTACCGCGCCGGGCTGCACTAACGCCGGGCGAGGCGCTATCGGCGCCGGAGCGAGAGCGGATACCGTAACCACGGGCCCGACATTCCGTAACTTCATCTCCGCGCGCAAATTCTGCGGCGGCGCGACTGTCGGATCGCTTGGGTATTGTGTGAGCCCATGCGAGATATCCCGGCCCGCGCCGATTACAATTTCTTTCCAGCCGGCGCGGCCCGGGTAGTTCTCGTCCCTGTATTGCAGCCTGCCGCCTGGCGCGGGCACGTGCGCTCGGGTGGTGATCCGCAAAATCGGCAGATTGCCGGCTCCGTCGGCGATCACCAGTTGCGCCGAGTCGAACAGCGCCGCCGTGCGCTTGTCGTTCACTACGAAGCTCAAATGTTCGAGCCACTCGCGCGCCTGCTTGTCGGCGCGCTGGTTGAGCGTGGCGCTTGGAGAGTTACGATCGAGTTTCCATTCGCGAAGCAATTCAAACGTGGGGATTTCGGCCAAATCCAGCGCGTACTGTACTTCCACGCCGCGTGCTGTCGTCTGCAATTTCGTGTAGTGACTCACGCTGAAATTGCCCATGGGGTGCGCCCACGCGGCGCTCCAACCGCACAACGCGAGGATGGTAAGTCGCTTAGTCATGGATTGCTTGCGCGATTTCTCTCGCGTGATGATAAAACTCGGGTTCAGGGGTGCCGAGCCGCGTGGCCTTCGCCGATGCCAACCGTGCCTCGGCCAGACGGCCATTCTTGAAGAGCACCCAACCGAGCGCGTCCCAGGTATAAACATCGCCGCGGATAGGCAGCTCGGTCTCCATCAGCCGCAGCGCCACTGGGAGATCGCGCGAATGATTCGCCAACACCAGCGCCAGGTTGCGATTGGTCTTCTCGTTTGTCGCCTGCCCGAGCTTTTCGATGGTTTCGATCAGCTCTCGCTGCGCCTGGGCCTTCTGCGCTTTTCCAGCGGCCCGGTATAAATCTTCGAGCGCGCCTGCATACTCGACCATGGGTACAATCGATTGCGCTTTTTCGTAATTGCGAATGGCGGCTGCCGTTTTGCCGTCCGCCGCTTCCACTCTTCCCAAGCCCGCATAGGCGCGGTGCAGGGCAGGGAACAGGCGCAACGCTTCCCGGTAGGCTGCCGCTGCTTCACGCAGCTTGCCCGTTTTGAAGTACATGTCGCCCAGCTCGGCGGCACACCATGCGGTGTTTGCCGGAACCGGGTCGCCCGCCGCCACCGCATCTGTCATGAGCGCGATGGCCCGCGCCGCATCGCCGGTGACGAAACGAAAATAAGCCAGCCGGTTATAACTCGCCAGGTTGGGCCGAAGCGCGAGCATCCGCGTGTAGGCTTTGCCTGCGCGCTCATACTCGCCGAGTTCCATCAGCGCATCGCCCAGGTTTCCCCAATTCCCCTGATCCGACGGAGCATATTTAGCCATATCTTCCGCGCGCTCGGCCACGGCTTTGAAATCGTGGCGCTCCAGATCGATTTCGTTTTGAAAGCGCATTGCCGCAAAATTCCCGCCGTCTTTCTCGAGAATTCGATCCACCAACTTCGAGGCGCGGTCGAGATAGGTGAAGTCGGCCGTCTCGCGCAGCTTTTGCAAATACGCGGGAACCAACCCGATCTGCAGTTCGAAATTGTCCGGTGAAGCGGCGAGCAGCGTTTCGTAAGTCTTGATGCGTTGGTCCGTGGTCGCGTGCTCCAGACGCCGGCGGAGTTGGCGGCGGAATTCGCTCGCCGGAGGCGGAGCCGCTTTCCGCAGCCGCGCTTTCTCCTTTTCAAGCCAAGCCAGCTCGTCGCGATCGTTGGGCGAGGTGCGCCGCGCCGCCTCATCCAGAAATTCAATCGCTCCTTCGGCATCCCCTAAGCGCTCCCGCACCGCCGCGGCTTTCAAGAAACCCAACCGGCTGCCCGGGCGCAGATCCAGAATCCATTGCGCGTCGTGCTCCGCTTCGGCATCATTGCCGAGCGCCAAGTTCGCTTCCACCAGCAGGCCCCAACCGGCGATATCGTCCGGCACTTTATGGTTCAGTTCGGTCGCAAGGCGCAGTGCCTCCTGGAACTGATGCCGGCCTAACAGCACCGTTACCTGCAGCTTGCGTGTTTCGTAGTTGCCGGGCGAGAGCGCCAGCGACTTCCTCACCGCCGCGTCCGCCTGCTCATAAAGCGCGGCATCCCCCGTGTGCCGCGCTTTCTGGCAGAGTGCATCCGCCTGTTCGTTGTAGGTCTGCCAGGTCTTCGGTTCCGCGGAAAGCAAGCTTGCGGCGAGGCAAAGAACCGCGGCCGTAAGGGAGCGGCCTATCAGTCGATCGGACACGGCGCCCCCGCATTCATCGTGCAGCCCGCTTCGCCCGGATCTGTATGCCGCCGGTTTCGTCCGCTCTGCGCGAACGGCGCATAGGGAAACGTCTCCTGATATGGCATGTCGTTTGTGTTCACTCCGTCTCCGATGCGATTGTTCGGTGCTACGTTAAACGCCGGATTCAGCACACCCGCTACGGCACGTGCTGCGATATCCGTAACATCGTCGGAAACACGGCGGCCGTTCGGAAACCCCGCTGCGTCTCCGGCCAGCAATCCTAGCCGGCGGCGGCTTACCGCCGGTGTCGGCAGCACTCCCGTATTCAGGCGAAGCAAATCCGCCACCGGACCTGCCGGAGTCCCCGGCGCGGCGATCGGAGGCGCATACGTCACCAGCGGCAGCAGGTCGGTACGGGGCGCCGGCGGTACGTTGATTCCATAGACCGCATTCAAAACCCGCGCCAGCAACGGATCGAGATCGAAGTTCGCAAACTGCGAGTCGTCTTTCGGCTCGGTCATGCTCCAGTAGTCTTTGTAGCCAACACCGATGATCAGTTCGTTGATCAGCGGATTTCCCATTCTCTGGACCTGAGCGAAAGATCCGGAGGATGCCGCCGAGAGAGGCGACCTCCGAACCAGCGTTCGCGGCCGCGCCGTCGTGCCCCACGCGCCGATGGTCGCCGCAGGGTCCGTCGCGGCAGCCAGCGTTCCCGTGCGCGTCAGCATGGCAATCGGAACTTCGATCGCAATCGTATTCACGTTGAACCCGGATACTGCATCGGAAGCCGTGTTGGTGTGATCGTCGGCGTCTTGCGCGGGCGTCAGCACTCCTCCACCTGCACCAGCCCGGAAGTTCAGTGAATCGAAGGCGGCGCCCAGATCGATGTAAAACGGATCGTCCACCGTGCCGGCAAATACCCGCACTCCATTGCCGAGATTGTAAATTCCTTGCGATGCCAGTGCCGGATAGTTCGGCATCGTCCGCAGGCCAACATTAGTCGGCACCGCAAACAAGGGAGCGCCCGTCTGGTTTGTCAACTGAGTGCTGATGCCGTTCTTCACCATGGTCACCGTGAATCGCTGCCGTAGGTTCAAGCCTTCCGACCCCGAACCATCTAACGCTGTAATTGCCGGCGGCACAATCGGAGTTCCAGGCGGCACCGGAGCGGGCGAATTTGCCGGGGCATTGATGCCCGTGCCCGCTCCTACCGCAGCTGTAAACACGTTCGGCGCGCGGACTTCGGTTTGAAACTGGAAAAGAAAGTAGACATCTTCTACCGCATCGTTATTGTTGTCGATTCGAATGGCGTACTGGATGTTGTCATCGAACGGAAAGTAAGTAGGACCGTTGCTTGGCTCAAGCAACGGGTCCACGTTCAGCAGGAATGTTACTTTCGTCGGATCGTCATAGCTGACAAAAGCATAGAAATCTGTAATGTCCGCTTTGTGATCCAGGGCCGTAATCGGCGCTTCCCGATGGCTCGCGCCGAACCCCTGGGGAGGAACCGCTAACGTCACCGCCAGCGCTACGCAAAGAATGCTCTTCTTATTCATTTGTCCTTCTCCTGAGCAAGATCCCGATCGCCAATCCTAAACTCGTAAGCGCGAATCCGAACGGCTCCGGGATAGTCGAAACCGCGCCTGCGGTGAACCGATCCGTGAAACTACCGCCGGTGGCGGAGCCGGCCAAGCCGCCATCCAGTGTGAAATCGTCGGTAATACTCAACAGGCTCACGCCAGCGAACAAGGCCGTATCGGTTTGCTGCGCGCCGTCCACTGTGACCAGCGCTCCTGTTACGGCCGTGCAGCCCGTCACCCCGTCCGGCCCGAACGCACCGCCCGCACAGTAGTTCTGGATGTCCGTCACCGCCCCGTCTCCCGTTTCCGACGAGCCCGATAGCGAGATGGAGCTTGCCGTATAAGAATCGCCCGAAATCTTGTACGTGAATATCGATTCGAGCAGCGTGCCGGCGCCGGCTGTCTGGGTGGTTGTCGCCGTAAACCCAAAGCTTGCGGTTGTCCCAAAAGGAGCAATTGCCAGGTCCACCGTTCCGATTGGCGTCGCCCCCGCTGTGCCGCTCAGCACCTCGAACCCGAACAGAGTGTTGCTGCCGATGGTGCATCCGCCCGCTCCCAGCGCGACGTAGCTCGCCAGGGTTCCGTTCGTGCATGGCGCGGCCGAACCGAGCCCGGCCGCGGCCAGCACGGCCGAAACAATAGTCAGTAACCCCTTCATCCAATTCCTCCTGTGCATCTATATACGAAGCCGGCGGTCTGGCGGATTTGAAACTGCGCGTTAAAAGTTGGCGTTCATCCGCGCGGGCCGTGCTACTCGTAAGTAAGCAAGCAGGCACTCTTTCGTATGCACATTCCCGACGGCTATCTCAGCCCGTCCACTTGCGCCAGTCTCTATGCCGCTGCCGCGCCTTTCTGGTACGTGGCGCTGCGGCGGGTCAGGGCGGCGTTGCGCACCCGCGCCGTCCCGCTGCTTTCGGTGTTTGCCGCGTTCTCCTTCCTGATCATGATGTTCAATCTGCCGCTGCCCGGCGGCACCACCGGTCACGCCGTGGGCATGGCCATCGCTGCCATTGTGCTCGGTCCGTCGATGGCCATCCTCGCGGTTTCCATCGCGCTGCTGATCCAGGCGCTCTTCTTTGGCGATGGCGGAATTACTGCGTTCGGCGCGAACTGTTTCAATATGGCGATCGTCGGCTCGCTTACTGCGTTTTGCGTGTATCGCCTCCTGGCGCGAAAAGCGCCGATTACCTCTGTCCGCCGCCTGCTGGCCGCCGGGTTCGCCGGTTATGCGGCCATCAATCTCGCCGCTTTGTGTGCCGCGATCGAATTTGGCATTCAGCCGATCCTGTTTCATGACGCTAGCGGCGCTCCGCTCTATGCGCCTTATCCGCTGGGCATCTCGATTCCTGCGATGATGCTCGGTCATCTCACGTTCGCCGGCCTTGCCGAATTCGTTGTCTCCGCCGGCGTCGTCGGGTATCTCCAGCGCGCGTCTCCTGAGCTCCTCGAATCGTCTGCTCCGCACAATCGTCCTGTCCAAAGTCTCTGGCCCGGACTCGCGCTACTGGCGGCACTGACGCCTTTCGGCATTCTGGCTGCCGGGGCCGCCTGGGGCGAATGGAGCATCGAGGAGTTTCCAACGCAGGTTCCCGCCGGCCTCGCCCGCTGGTCTTCTTTATGGGCAGCGCCTTTCGCGGGCTACGCGCCGGTGTTCGTTCATAATCCTTCGCTGGCCTACCTGCTTTCCGCCGTTTTGGGCATCGCCCTGATCGTGCTCTGCGTATTTCTTCTCAAGCGGCTCTTCGCGCCCACAAGCCGCCGTCGCGGCTTCGTGGAGCAAACCATCCATCGTCTGTTGCGCGCTATTCAAGATGCCTTCTTCGCCGAAGACACGGCGCGGCAACCCGGTTTCCTGCAGCGCCTCGATCCGCGTGTGAAACTCGCCGGTCTCGGCGCGCTGCTGGTAAGCGCCATCGCAGTTCGCAAGCTTTCGCTTCTCACTGCACTCTTCCTGTTCTGCGTTCTGTTGGCGATGGCATCGAATATCTCTATGCGGATTCTCGCCACTCGCGTCTGGCTGCCGGTTCTCGCCTTCACGGGCGCCATTGCTTTGCCCGCGCTTGTGCTGGCTCCGCATGGCGAAAGAAGTGCCGCCTTTCTTGTTCTGCGCGCGGAGACCGCCGCCTCTTTTGCCTTTCTCGTGCTGCTCTCCACGCTCTGGAGCCGTCTTCTCTACGCTCTTCATTTTTTCCGGATTCCTACGCTCGTCGTCGGCGTTCTGGCAATGACCTATCGCTACATCTTTCTATTTCTGGAGACCGCGCGCACCATGCTCGAAGCCCGGCAAACGCGGCTGGTTGGCCCGCTTGCGCCCGCACAGCAGCGGCGCCTCGCTGTCTCGAATGTCGGCGTGCTTTTGCAGAAGACGCTCCAACTAGGCGGAGAAGTGCATATCGCGATGGTCGCGCGCGGCTTTCGCGGCGATTTGCGGCTTCTGGACGATCCGCGCCTCACCGGCTCCGGCTGGCTGCAAGTCGCCGCGCTGCTCACGCTTTCGTCGTTGACGATCTGGGTGGGGCGCTAGCATGGACAAACCGCTTACTTACGGGTGTGTGAAAAAATTAGGTACAGACAGCCGCGCCTGCATTCAGGGATTTTATTTCTCAGTAGCTTACGGCACGGCGCTTCAGTCAGTCCCTAATTTTTTCACAGTCCGTCACGTGCGCGGGTCAGTTTGATGACTTCTCCTTTCCAGGTCTCCGGTGTGTCGTACTTTTACAACGGCCTCCAGGCGCTGCAGGATATTTCGCTCCAAATTCAACCCGGCGAGCGCGTGGCGCTGCTCGGCGCTAACGGGTCGGGCAAATCCACGCTGCTTCGTCTGCTGGCCGGGTTGAGCTTTCCACGCCAGGGCAGCGTCTCGTTCTTTGGTGAGCCGCTCACCGAGCCCCGCCTGCGCGAAGAAGAATTCTTCTTCGCATTTCGACGCCGCGTGGGCATGGTTTTCCAAAATCCCGACGTCCAGCTATTCAATCCCAGCGTGTTCGATGAAGTGGCTTTCGGCCCGCTGCAGCTTCGCTGGCCTCCTGACCGGATTCGTGCGCGAGTCGCCGAACTTCTCGAGCATCTCGATATCGCTGCTCTTAAAGATCGTCCCCCGTACCGGCTCTCCGGTGGCGAAAAGAAACGCGTCGCCATCGCTTCCGTCCTGGCGCTCGATCCGGAGATCCTCATTCTCGACGAACCGCTCGCGGCGCTCGATCCACTCAGCCAGAACAAGATTTCCGAGTTGCTGGTCTCCTGGTCCGATCGCTCAAAGACCGTGATCATGGCCACCCACGATCTCGACGCGCTCGAAGAGATTGCCGATCGCTGTGTGGTGCTCGAAAGCGGCCGCATCGCGGGGATCGGAAAGCCGCTCGAAATTCTTCATGATGTCGCGCTGCTCGAACGCGCCCGCCTGCTGCGCCCTCACCGCCACGCTCATCGCATGCCGATCTCGGCGTCGCATCCGCATGTGCATGCCAAAGATGTGGAACAAAGCTGATCTTCTGAAGTCTATAACCCTTTAGTTTCTACAGAATGCGGCATTTTTACGAAACGAAATGCCCGGGGGCGATCGCCGCCGAGGGGCCCGCTTACTTACGTGCGCGGTTCTTTGTCAGGCCTCGCTGAATCAATAAGATGCAGCATTTTTACGAAACGAAATCACCAGGACCTGTGGTACAGCCACACAAGATCTGAGATAATTTGTGGTTCTGCCACAAGAGAAACAGATGGTCCAATCCAAACTCGATCTTTTACAAGGGACACTCGATGTGATGGTTCTCCAGACGCTCGAAGTCTTGGGTCCGCTGCACGGATACGGCATCGCGCGCCGCATTGAACAGGTAAGCGGGAATGAAGTGCTACTGAACCAGGGCACGATCTACGCCTCGCTGGTGCGACTACAGCAGCGAGGCTGGATTGCCGCTAAATGGGGTATTTCAGACAACAACCGGAAAGCGAAGTTCTACTCCATCACAAAGACCGGCAAGAAGCAGTTGGCCCAGGATACTGCCTACTGGCAGCGGCTTTCCGGAGTCATGGGGCGGGTTCTTGCGATGCACGGAGAGGGAGGTGAACAGTGAGGCATTTGCTTCGAGAAGCCTTCAATCGGATGCGGTCGTTCTTCCGCAACGACTCACTGGATCGGGAACTCAAGCAGGAGATGGCCTCACATCTGGAAATGGCGGCCGAAGAGAACGTCACGCGCGGTATGTCTGTGGAAGAAGCCCGTCGGCGGGCCGTTATGCGCTTTGGTGGCGTTCAGCAATCACTCGAGTTGCACCGCGAATCGCGCGGATTGCCTTGGCTCGACGTCTTGATGCAGGATTTACGTTTCACCTTCCGCACACTCAAGCGCGATTACGGCTTCACCACGGCCGCCGTGCTGATCCTCGCGCTCGGTATAGCCGCCAATATCACGGTCTTCAGCGTGGTGAATACGATTTTGCTGCGACCGCTGCCATTCCCCGATTCTCAGCAATTGGTTCGCATCGTGGAGAAGGATCCCAAGGCCGGCGAGTCCAGCAAAACCTATACAGCGGATGCGACGCAAGATTTTCAACAACAGAACCACTCTTTTCAGTCGGTCAGCGGCTACTTTGCCTTTACCGGACCCGATAATTTCAAGCTGATTGGAAATAGCCAGCCGATACCTGTTACCGGCATGCTTGTCGCTGAAGATTTCTTTCAAACCCTCGGCGTAGAGCCTTCGCTGGGGCGATTATTCAAGTCTCAGGAATTTGTGAAACACGCCCAACCGGTGGCGTTACTAACTTATCCGTTTTGGAAGCGCCAATTTGCAGGCGATCCCAGCATTGTTGGACGGGCCATCGACTTGAGCAATACTTCGGTGACCGTTATTGGAGTGTTGCCGAACACGTTCGATTTTGGCTCGGTCTTTTCGCCAGGGGCCAAGGTCGATCTCTTCACGCCGTACATCATGGACGATTTCCGGGAGGATGGTAACGACTTGGCGTTGGTCGGCCGCCTGAAAAAAGGAGTGACGTTAGCCCAAGCGCAGAGCGAGGCTGACCAAATCTTTCCGCAACTTCTTTTCGAGCATAAGCACCCGGAATTCAAACCCGGCTACACAGGCCAATTGACCATACTGAAAGACTACGTGAGCGGAAAACTGCGGCGATCTCTGATCGTGCTATGGTGCGCGGTTGGCTTGATTCTGCTAATTGTCTGCGTGAATCTGTCTAACTTACTGCTGGCCCGGTTGGCAGCGCGCAGCAAGGAATTTGGAATGCGCAGCGCTCTGGGGGCAAGGCGAGGGCGGATTGTGCGTCAACTCCTAACCGAAAGCATCGTTCTCGCCGCGGCAGGGGCTGGGTTAGGGTTGGGAGTTGCCTGGTTCACCATCCGGTATCTCGCTCATCAAGGATCGATTGCTCTGCCGCTGCTCAGCATGGTGCGCGTGGATGGAACAGTGCTGGGATGGACGCTCTTGATCGCGGCAGGCGCAGCGGTTCTTTTCGGACTAGCGCCGGGACTGCGCATGTCAGGTAGCAATCTGCAGCAGCTGCTCAAAGATGGTGGAGGACATGGAGCCAGCGAGGGCAGAAAACACGGCCGTCTGCGCTCAATGCTGGTCGTAACGGAAATGGCGCTGGCTTGCGTTCTACTAGTCGGCGCCGGGTTGTTACTTCGCAGCTTTCTCCGCGTTCTGGACGTTGACTTGGGCTTCGAGCCAAGTCATGCCGCCGCTATCAGTGTTGACTTTGATAATCGTGAAAAGGCGGCTACGCGCGCTGCAAAATGGCAGGAGATTGTCGAACGCACTTCGGCGATCCCGGGTGTAGAAACCGTTGGCATAACCGATAACCTGCCCATGAGCCGCAACCGGAGTTGGGGAATTGCCGCAAAAGGCAAGCAGAAGAACAGCCCGCAAGATTTCGTTCCGGTATTTGTCTATATTGTGTCGCCGGGTTACCTGAAAGCAATGGGAATGCGCCTGCGGCAAGGTCGCGACATCAACTGGCACGACCTCGCGGACAACAGGAACGTGGTCATTATTAATGAGACGGTCGCGCGAAGACTCTGGCCGGGGCAGAGCCCCATCGGCCGTACAGCCATTGCAGGCGGAGCAGAGGACCAGGTGATCGGTGTAATCGCCGATGTTCGCGAGAGCAGCGCAGAGGACAATGCAGGGGCGCAAATGTACCTCCCGGCGACGAAACAGTTTGGGCCGGAGGGTGAGTACCTTGTTCTGCGTTCGAAGGCGCCTCTCACCGCGCTCGCAAGAAGTGTAATGATCACGCTACGGCGGATCAATCCCGGACAACCAGCGACAGAACTCAAACCAATTCAGGCACTAGTGGATCACGCCACATCTCCAAGACGATTTTTTGTTCTGCTGGTCGGAATCTTTGCAGCTCTCGGCCTACTTTTGGCTTCGCTCGGAATTTATGGTGTTATCTCCTATTCCGTGACGCGGCAGAGACCGGAGATCGGCGTACGCATGGCTCTTGGTGCGACGGAAACCCGTGTGCAGCTAGACGTGATCAGGAGCACCATGCGACTCGCGCTCATTGGCGCTTCGATTGGAGTCGTCGCATCGTTGGCGGTCTCGCGCCTTATTGCGTCTCTTCTGTTTCGGACGGCTCCCACGGATCCGCTTACATTTATTGGAATGATCGTTCTGCTTGGAGCTGTGGCGCTGTTGGCAGGGTATCTTCCGGCACGAAAAGCTTCAAAGATCGATCCAATGATTGCGCTGCGGTCAAACTGAACGCTGTCGGACCCGAACGCGCTGACCGCGCCGGCGCGATGGCTCTCTGCGTGTGCTTCGCCGCTTACCGCCTCAGCCGCGCTTCAGGATCACGTGCGTTGCGTGTTCGCCTGCGGTGGTTTGGACTGGCTGAAAACCGAGCTTGGGTAGATCAAGGCCGGCGAAAAGGTTTTCGCCTTCTCCCAGCAGGACCGGTGAGAACGCCAGATGCATTTCATCGATCTGGCCTGCCGTCAGGTATTGGCGAATGGTCGAAACGCCGCCGCCGATACGCACGTTTTTTCCGTTGGCCGCCTCTTTGGCTTGCTGCAGCGCGGATTCCGGTCCGTCCGTCACGAAGTAAAACGTGGTCCCGCCCTTCATGGCTAAGGGCGCGCGCGCATGGTGCGTGAGCACAAATACCGGCACGTGATACGGCGGCTCGTCTCCCCACCAGCCTTTCCAGGAGTCGTCCGGCCAAGGGCCGCGTACCGGGCCGAACATGTTGCGGCCTAAGATCCACGCTCCGACGTTTTGAAAAGATTTGGCGGCGAAATCATTGTCCACGCCTTGGCTGCCTCCTTCCAGCTTCTGCATTTTGCGGAACACTGCGGTGGGGAGGAACCACTCGTGCAACTCTAAGCCGCGAACACCGAGCGGATTCTCGCGATCTTGCCGCGGGCCGGCGCCGAAGCCGTCCAGGGAAACTGAAAATGCGCTGACTTGAAGTTTGCTCATTGAAATCAACCTGTGTTGCCCGCTTACTTACGGGTGTGTGAAAAAATCAACCAACCGCTCCCTTGGCGGTCGCCGGCTCAGTTTCAAGATCAACGACTTGCGAAATTGTTTGCCGCCCCTGGCTGATTTTTTCACAGTCCGTTGCGTGCGCGGCTTTGTTAGCCGCCGCCGGACAGCGCCAACGCGGATCAAAGCAATCAGACCACCGGCGACCAGCATCAGCGCAGCTGGTTCCGGAACCGGAGTGGCGACAAAGCCGTAGCTCCTGGACGCCGAGAACCCGTAGCTTCCGATAATCTGACCCGCATTGTTGATGCCGAATGGGTAAGTGTAGAGCGCTCCAGGTACGGAAAAACAGGTAAACGAGTTTTGCTGGTATATGAAGGCGCAGCCGCCGCTGGGATTCGAAAGCGATCCCACCAACTCCCCTGAATCGTTGATGCCCGTAATAAGGGTTCCGTACGGATAGGCGTCCACGGCTCCCGGTTCGTCCACGATGCTGAAAACACCATTGCTCAGGACAAAACCATGTATGTAGCCGGTCGCGCCCGGGTATCTGAACGTTCCAGCAATCTGACCAGCATTGTTGATAGACGACGCGACTGTCCCAAGAGCGCCAGGGAAGTCGATCGTAGTTAGAGTGCCATTGCTGTACAGATATCCATGATCAGGCAGAAATCCAGGAGTTTTAGTATCGACATAGTAACCGACAATCTGACCGGCATCGTTTATGCCTAGCGCGGAGCTTGCAGAGAGCGAAGGGAATTCGGGAAGCAGAGTGAATTCTCCGCCGCTGTATAAGAACGCACGATTTTCGCTGAACGTGTAATACTGTCCGACAATCTGCCCGACATTGTTAATATCTCTCGATATCCCGGGGAATGGGAGTGTGGTGAACATACCGTTTTCGTACTGAAATCCTGCTTGGTACGGGAATGCTGTATTAATTCCGACGATTTGCCCGGTATCATTGATTCCGTACAAATCTGTGCCGGTGGCGCCGGGCAGCTCGATGGTGGTAAACGAAAACGAAGCAGCTTGGCTTAAGGAAGCCAAACTCCAGATACATAGCAGGCCTGCCATCCAGCGTCCCATCGGTCTTTCTACCGCGGCCAGTCTAACATGTGGCGCTCTTCAGGGTTCGTAGTAGCCGTTCCGGGAGCTGATCTTCAAACTCGGATCCTGGGTCGAAACCTTTACTGGATGATAGCGCCGCGGCTCTTCTCGCACTGCCTTCGGATAAAAGCCCAACATATACTGCGTCCGCAGCTCACGGATAATATCGGCGAAGGCGGTGTCGAGCTGCTGGAAGCTCTCCGGATAAAAAATCCGGCCGCCGGTGGCCGATGCCAGCGTTTCGAGAGCATGCTCGCCGCCTGTGTTGCGTCCCGCCTCACCTGGGATGGGCACCACCACAATGGGATACAAAACCGCATCGGCCCGTTGCGCGGCCGCCAGCGCGTCGTCATAGCGCTTGTAGCTGGTGGTATCGCCGCCGTCCGTTACGGCGATAATGACGTGCCGGCCCTCCCGGTCGAGCAGCGTGCTGCTGGCCAGATAGATGGTGTCGTAGAGCGACGTTCCGCCCTCTCCGCGCAGGAAACGCAGCGCGCTTTGCGCCCGCTTGGCGTTACGGGTGTAATCCAGCTCCAGGTTCGTTCGCCAATTGAACGTAAACAGCGCCAGCGCATCGTCCGGATTGCCGGCGCCGAGCAGAGCCGGAATAAAACGCTTTACCGATCCCACTTCATAGCGCAGGTCTCGCTGCGTACTCCCACTTGTGTCGACCAGGATAGCGACCGAAAGCGGCAGCGAGGTATTTCGCTCAAACACCGCAATCTCTTGCGGCACACCACTGTCGGCGATCCGAAAATCCTGTTTGTCGAGATGCGTGAGCAGCGCCCCGGTGGCGTCGCGCACCGAAACCAGCAGCCGCACCAGGTTTACTTTTACGGAAAAGGTCGGCGACTCCGCCGGCGGCTGCGTAGGATTTGCTGGTTTGAATTGTCCCCACGAAAGCCCGGCCGCGGTAACGAGGAGCAGCGCGTTACGGAGCCAGCAGGCGCTCATCCCATTCCCCATCGACCCAGACCGCTCCATCGGCGAAATGCTCTTTCTTCCAGATCGGGACTTCGCGCTTGAGCCGGTTAATCCCTTCGAACGCCGCATCGAAGGCCGGTTTCCGGTGCGGCGCCGTCGCTATCACCGCGACACTCGCTGCTCCGATTTCGAGCCGCCCCAGCCGGTGTATCATGCCGATTCTGCCGATCGCGAATTGTCCGGCAATTTCACGACCGATTTGCTCCATTCGCACGCGCGCCATCTCTTCATAGCATTCGTATTCCAGATAGGTGGTGGCGCGGCCCTGGCTGTTGTTGCGCACTACGCCCTCGAATACCACTACCGCGCCGTCCTCGGGACGCTGCAAAGCTTCCGCTAGTTCCCGCGCGTCAATCCGCTCCCGCGTGATCCGGAAGACGTGCCCGTCGTCCGATCCGCCGCCCGACCCACCGCTGACGGGCGGTAAAAACGCAATCTCATCGCCGTCGGCTAGCACGGCGTCTCCTCGGGCGAATTCGCGGTTCCTGGCAAATAGAGTGGACGAACGCCTTTCTTGCAGGGTTTCGTGGCGCTCCGCGTAGAGGCGAAAGACATCTTCGAGCGTCGCCCCGGTAGCAATTTCGAGATCCTCTTCCGCGCGTCCGGTAATCTCTTTCAATGCTCCAAAAAACAAGACCCGTACACGCATGTCCAAATGCTAACAAGCCGCCGCAGCCGCCGCCTTGCGTTGCCCGCTTACTTACGGGAGCGTGAAAAATCGGGCAACCGCTCCCTCGCGGTCGCGGCTCAGTTTCAAGATCAACGACTTGCGAAATTTGTTCCGCCCGGGCTGATCCTTTCACACTCCCTTACGTGCGCGGTTCTTTAGGCCGCCGAGGTTTGTGAAAAAATGGGATAGCCGCGCCTCACGTCGTCCGCTTACTTATGTGCGCGGTTCTTTCCCATGCTTCACGTTGTGCTTCCTGTCGGCCCGCTGCAATGCAACTGCTCGATTTTCGGTGATGAAAAAACGCATGAGGCGATCGTCGTCGATCCCGGCGGCGACATCTCGAACATCACCGCCATCCTCGACCGGCATGGGCTGAAAGTGAAAGCCATCGTCATTACCCACGGACACATCGACCATGTCGCCGGCGCGTCCCAGTTGCGTGCTTTGCACGGCGCGCCGGTCTATATGAACGAGCGCGATCGCGAGCAGTTGAACGTGCTGCACCTCCAGGCGGCGTGGCTCGGCGTTCCCGTTCCGCCGAAGGTGGAGATTGACGTGTTGGCTGCCGATGGTGCGGTCCTCCAGTTGGGCGGCGCCGATTTTGAAGTGCTGCTGACGCCCGGTCATACGCAGGGCAGCCTTTGTCTCTGGATTCCGCAGGAAAAGAAATTAATTGCAGGCGATACGTTGTTTCGCGGCTCCATTGGCCGCACCGATCTTCCTGGCGGCGATAGCGCGCGCATCCTGTCTTCCATCAAAACCTATCTGCTGCAGCTTCCTGACGAGGCGCTGGTGTTTCCCGGTCATGGCGAAAGCACTACCATCGGCCGTGAAAAAGAACAGAATCCGTTTCTACAGCGGATCTAGGCGTGCGTCATGAAGAAGTCAACCTCCTCTTTGCCGCCTACTACGAAGGGGACTCGTTGGTGGATATCGCATGGTTCCACGTCGAGTACGCAGCCCGAGCCGGTGACCGCCGCGCCGCCAGCTTGCTCGGCAATGAAGGCGAGTGGATTGGCTTCGTAAAGCAGGCGCAGCTTGCCGTTTGGATATCCGGCGGTTGGCGGATATAAGAAGACGCCGCCTTTCAGGAGAGTGCGGTGAAAATCGGCTACTAGTGAGCCGATGTAGCGCGAACTGTACCGGCGCCCCAGCTTCTTCTGGCGCAGTAGCTGAAGATACTCCCGATAGTTTGGCGGAAAGTCGTCTGCATTGGCCTCATTCACCGAATAAATGCTTCCGGCCTCCGGCATGCGAATGTTTTCGTGGCTCAGAACGTAAGCGCCGATAGCGGGATCGAGCGTGAAGCCGAAGACCCCGTGGCCAGTCGTGTAGACCAGCATCGTGGACGGCCCATAAATGACGTACCCGGCTGCGACCTGTTTTCTGCCGCGCTGCAGCACCGCGCCGCGATGGCCGCTTTCCGTCGCCGCGGCGCAGCGGAAAATCGAAAAGATCGTTCCGACGTTTACATTGACGTCGATGTTGGAAGAGCCGTCGAGCGGATCGAACACAATGGCGTATTCACCGCCCTCCGATTTCCGATCGAACGTGACGGGTTCCTCGTTCTCCTCCGAAACAAGAACCGCGACGCTATCGCGCAAGCCCAGGCAATGCATGAGCGCCTCGTTCGCATAGACATCCAACTTCTGTTGCGCCTCGCCCTGGACATTCATACCGCCAGCTTCTCCCAACGTATCCATGAGCCCGGCCCGGCGAATACGCGATTCGGTCATTTTGGTCGCCAGCGTGATGCCGGAAAGCAGCCAGGAAAAGGTTCCACGGGCGCCACTGATGCGCTGCTGTTCTCTAAGAATGTGATGTTGAATCGTGGTGATCATTTCAGACCCGCAGAAACCATTTCTTCCGATACAGAATATACGCCGGCACGTACATCAATAGCGTAAAAGCAATCGCCCATAGCAGAGATGCGTTGCGCGGTGAGGCGAGCGCCGCGAACCAATGCTGGTAGATCCAATCGTGCAGCCCCAGCCGATCGAGTGAAATTGCCAGCAATTCCGAAAGCATGTAGATCGTGATCGCATTCATCCCCAGAATGACGAACGGCTGAACCAGGCGCTGATATCCGAGATGGTCCACCAGATAGAGAAACATCGCGAGAAGCACGAAAGCCAAACCGGCCATGAAGATCGCGAAGGAACTGGTCCAAAGCTTCTTGTTGATGGGTAGCCACCTGTCGCAGATTAGCCCGGCCGCGAGCAGTGTGTTGCCGATAAGAAACAGCACGGTGGTCCGCACCATCAGACTCTTCTTCCAGCGCAGCAATTGACCGGCTAATACGCCGAATAATGTAGTCGCGATGGCGGGCAGGGTACTGACAATCCCTTCCGGATCCCAGGTCTTGGTGGATGCATAATTGTGCCGGCCTAAAACGATGCGATCGATATAATGCGCCAGGTTGCCTTCTATATCGAGGCGGCCCGCTTCGTAACCGGGGGCCGGGACCAGCTTCATCAGCAGCCAATAGCCCGCCAGGAGCGAGATGATCCACAGAATGCGCGCTCTTGCAGTCGTCGTCGACAAATAGATTGCTGCGGCAATCAGATAGCAGATGGCGATTCGTTGCAGTACGCCTAAAATGCGCATTGTCGAAAAATCGAATCGCGGAAACAGATAGACTAGCAGCCCGAGCGCATAGAGAACAACCGAGCGCCGCAGCACTTGCCCCATCAACTCTCGCCGCGGCACGCCGCGTTCGAGGCGCCTTCCGATCGAGAGTGTGATTGCGACACCCACGATCCAAAGAAACGTGGGAAATACGACGTCGGTAATGGTCCAACCGTTCCAGGCGGAATGCTGAAGCGGACCGTACGCATTATGCCCATCGCCTGCGTTATTCACC
>JAICIH010000036.1 GCA_025924475.1 Bryobacteraceae bacterium | reverse complement strand
GAGCGAGGTGGGCGGGCGCGAGTTGGATTTGAGCGGCGCGCGCTATATGATCCGCGGCCTCGGTTATCTGCGCTCCATTCACGATCTGGCGTCTATCGCCGTGGCCAGTAAGAATGGCACGCCGGTTCTGCTGCGCGACCTGGGTAGCGTCGGTTTCGGGCCGGATATTCGCGAAGGCGCAGCCGAATGGAACGGCGAAGGCGAAACGGTCGGAGGCATCGTGGTCATGCGCCAGGGCGAAAATGCGCTGCATGTGATCGACGGCGTGAAACAAAGACTGCGCGAGCTAGGGCCTTCACTGCCGGCCGGTGTTGCAATTATGCCGGGATACGACAGGTCCGGCCTGATCGAAGATTCCATCGCTACGCTGAAACGGACGCTGCTCGAAGAGGCGCTGATTGTGAGCGTCGTGATTGTTATCTTTCTGTTTCACTTTCGCTCGGCATTGATCGTGATCGTGACCTTGCCTATCGCGGTACTGGTCTCTTTCATTCCTATTTATCTGTTTGGCGTTACGTCGAACATCATGTCGCTCGGCGGGCTCGCGCTGGCCATCGGTGTGTTGGTGGACGCTGCAATCGTGATGGTCGAAAATGGCTACCGGCATCTCTCCGAACGCCCGGCCTACTCGGAGGCGGAGCGCAAGCGCGCGCTAATCGACGCCGCCAAACAGGTTGGGCCCGCGCTGTTCTTCTCGCTTCTGATTATTGTTGTTTCGTTTCTCCCGGTGTTTCTACTCGAAGCGCAGGAAGGGCGTATGTTCCGGCCGCTGGCGTGGACGAAGACCGTGGCGGTCGCTTCCTCTTCGATACTTGCAATCACGCTGGTACCGGTTCTGATGGTTCTTTTGATCCGTGGCCGGTTGCGGTCGGAACGAAGCAATCCGATATCACGAATTACGCAGGCTATCTATCTGCCGGTGCTCCGCTTTTGCCTGCGTTGGCGCAAATTGACCATCGGCTTGAATCTTCTCTTTCTTATGGCGACGCTGCCGCTGGCGTTTCGCCTCGGCAGCCAATTCATGCCAGCGCTATTTGAGGGCTCTTCGCTTTATATGCCCACTGCATTGCCGGGTATTGCGATCGGGCAGGCCAAAGCGCTGCTCAGAGACCAGGACCGGATTCTGCGCACATTTCCGGAAGTGCAAAGCGTCTTTGGAACCGTGGGGCGTTCTGGTAGCGCGACCGACAACGCGCCTCTCGACATGTACGATACAACCATCATGCTGAAACCGCGCTCGCAATGGAGGCAAGGCATGACCTACGAAAAGCTGATACAGGAGATGGATGCGAAGCTGCAATTTCCAGGGCTCTCCAACACCTGGACCATGCCGGTGGAGAATCGCCTGGATATGGCGCTGACCGGCATCAAGACGCCACTAGGACTCAAAGTGCAGGGCACGACTCTCGCAGGCATCGAGCAGCTTGCTTCCCGCATACAAAACCTGCTCTCGACGCTGCCGCGGGCGCGTTCGGTGTTTTCGGAGCGTGTGTCGCAAGGCTATTACATCAATGTAGAGCCCGACAGAACGGAAGCGGCGCGCTATGGGCTGACGATCGACGACATTCAGACGGCGGTAGCTTCCGGCATTGGCGGTGAAAACATTGCCGAGAACGTGGAAGGCCGCGAGCGCTACCCGATCAATGTGCGCTATGCGCGGGATTTCCGCAACGATCTCGAACAAATGCGCGGCGTGCTGGTTGGGACGCCCTCCGGCGCGCAAATTCCGTTGGGCCAAGTGGCGCGTATTTCGTTTTCGCGCGGTCCGGCCATGATCCGCGACGAAGACGGCGCTCTTACCGGTTACATCTATATTGACCTGAAGGACACAAATTATGGCGGCTTCGTCGCGGAGGCGAATCAACTGCTTCGCGAACGGCTGCAAATACCAGCCAATTACTCGTTTCAATGGTCCGGCGAATATGAATTCGAGCTGCGCGCCCGCGAGCGATTGAAATTGATTCTGCCAGTTGTTGGGATGGTCATTTTTCTACTGCTCTACCTGGTGTTTCATTCTGTGACCGAAGCGTTGGTACTGCTGTTCCCCACCGTGTACGCGCTGACCGGCGGTTTGCTTCTGCAATGGCTGCTTGGCTACAACTTCAGCGTGGCGGTATGGGTCGGCTATATCGCTCTTTTCGGGATTGCCGTGGAGACGGGTGTCGTAATGGTCGTATATCTCCACGCTGCATTCGAGGAGCGCGTACGATCCGGAGCGCCTCTCACGAAAGACGATCTGGAGTCGGCGGTGATTGAAGGCGCCGTCCAGCGCCTTCGCCCAAAACTTATGACCGTAACCGCCGTCTTGGCGAGTCTGGCGCCGATCCTGTGGTCAACCGGCATTGGTTCGGATGTGATGAAGCCGATTGCCGCTCCTATTGTAGGAGGCATGATTACTTCCACGATTCATGTGCTGATTCTGGTGCCGGTTTTCTTTCTAGCGATAAAAGAGCGCGCCCTGCGGAAGTGACGGTCATTTCATCGAGCCGGCGAGCATTTTGATAAAGACTCCACCCACGACCGAGCGCGCTTGAAAACCGCGCTGCTTGCCGGTGGTGGTCCAATACCAATCGCTAAGGGGAACGCGATCAGGGGTTTCGTTGGCAAACCGGTAGGCCGGATCGGAAATCATTTCGAAATCGCGCGGATTGGTGGCGAGTGTGGCAGTCCAGATCAGCCAGTCGAGTTTTGTGTAATCGGCGCGATTGTCGAGCGGAACGCCGTAAGCATTGTTGTGTTTTTCGTAGAAAGCGATTTCTTTGGCGGTGACTTCGGGCGGAAATAATTCGAGGCCGAGCAGTTTATCCCAGACAAGATTGTATTTTTGGCTCCAGGTGCCTGGTTTATCGAAAGCGAGACGATAGTGATCGCCGTCGTCCGCCATTTGCATCCATTTCTTGGCCATGCTCTGCGCGGTTTCGCGATAGGTTTTCGCTAAGTCTGTTTTTCCGAGTTTTGCCGCCAGCTGACCATACGCGCCGAGAGCGGTAATGGCTTTGATCGACAGATTCGTGTTGTGCGCCAAGTGGCCGGCGAAATCGTCGGTAGAAAGCTGCTCGGCGGGATCGAGACCCTTGTCTCGCAGATATTCGGCCCAGCGAGTCAGAATCGGCCAATAGCGGCGGCTGAATTCGGCATTGCCGTCGCGATTGGCGAGCGCCGCCATCAGGATCAGCATATTGCCGCTTTCCTCCACCGGCATCTGGCGGTCTTCGGATTTTTCACCGCCGCCATAGACTTGGCCGTTTGCAAGCGGATATTGGCCTAGATCGTGCGGCGCATATGGCCAGGGCCAACGTCCCGAAGCCGCGTAGTCGAGAATCGGCCGCAACTGCGCTTCGAGCAGACGCGGATTGAACAGCAGAAAGAACGGCGCGCTCGGGTAGATCACGTCTACAGTCCCGATACACCCGTTGCTCGAATTTTCTTTCGGGAAGTACAGCGGCGTTCCGTCATAATCGATCGCCAATTTGTGGGCAGCGAAGGTCTGCCGGTACGTGAGGATCGCCAGGGCCGCATACTTTGGTCCGCCGGCCTGAATCAAATTAGAAGCAAGAGAGGCGTCGAACCGCTTGCATTTTTCGCGAAGCGATGGGAAATCCGCGGCGGCTTTGGTCAGCAGGTCTTCTATCGTTACGCCTTTTTTCCTCCAATATGGGCGCAGCCGCCGCTCGAAATATTCAATGGAATAAATCTCATCGTAGGCGCAGAGCAACAGCCGGGAGGCGGGCGCGGAGGGGCTTACTTCGATATCGTAAGAGATCGCCGCGAGTGCGATATCGCGATCGGTCTGGTCCGGAATCTCGAGGTCATGCGATTCGGGTAGATCGAGCGTGGATGCGAAGAGGGAACGATCATGCGCCGTCACTCCGAGGGTTTTCACACCGGGCTGGTCCGGCGCAGCCAGATACAGATGGCCCCAATCGATCTCAATCCGATCGCCCGAACGGTCCAAAATGTTTTGGGCCAAGCTGCCGACGCGGATCACCTTCATACCGTGCAAGTCATAGCGAGACCACATGCCGCGGCCGGAACCGGGGCTCGGACTATCCCAATAGAGCCGCGTGCTGTGGCTGCGGCCATCCGTGGAACGTAGATCGAAGCTGATATAAGTTACCGGGCGCGACAATACATCGAGGTCGTCCGGCAGGGCGGGCGTCAGAAATGTCAGATCGAGGTGAACGCCGTCGGACTCGAAACCGTAAACGGTCGAAGTCGCGGTCACTTGCCGGCTGACCTGGCGCATCGCATCGATGGCCGCCCAGCGCGGATGTCCTCCGATAAAACGGTGTACTTTGCCGTCAATACGCAGCAGGCCGGTGATCGGCTGATCGATTCCGCTCCAATGACTGGTATTCTTTGCGGTCAGCTCATCGGCCATCGACCAGATGCTGAAGTACGGATCGTGGACGATGAGCGGAACGGCCGGCGGGCGCAACGGGGCGACCTCGGCGGCGAAAGCGGAAAAGGCCAGAAGAATAAAAGCAGCGGCGCGAGAGTACATCTCACGACGATACTCCAGGCGCGCTCTATTTCACTGTGAGTGCGGCCGTCATCTTCGGGTGGATGGAACAGTAGTACGGATATTCACCGGCGGTTTCGAAGACATGCGAGAACGTTTCGCCCGTATCCAACACCGGTGACGCGAAAGCCTTCTTCGTGCTGATCACGTTGTGGGGGATATCGTCATGATTGGTCCAGGTGACCTTTGCGCTGGCGGGAACGGTTAGCGAACCCGGATTGAAAGCGAAATTGTCAATCTTGATTTCGACGGTTTGCGAATTGTTCGACTCGAGATTGGAATCCATAATGGCGAGTTGGCTGTCGCCCGTTTTGTACGAGACGGCGGTCAAGCCGAGGGCGCGCCGGAGCTGCTCGGCCGGAAGCTTCATCGGCCCGGGCGATGGCGCGGAACCGGGCGCGGGCTGGGGGAAAGCCGTGGAGCAGGCGGTATGAAAGGTGATGTTACCTTCGACCTTCCGGATATTTTGATGAATGTGCCCATTCAGTACGCTGACCGATCCGAATCGCTTCAGATAGGAAAGCGCCTGGAGACCATCTTCGGTACCCCAGCCCCAATCCTGGTAAACGGTCCAGAGCGGTACATGAGCGAAAACGGCAATTGGCGTGTCGCTTTTCTGGGCTTTCAAATCCTTCTCGAGCCATTCCAATTGGTCGCGCCCCAGGTTGCCTAATCCTCCCGCCTTGAGATTGAGGACGTTTATCAGGCCGACGAAATGCATTCCGCTCGAATCGAAACTAAACCAGCCGTCGCCTTTCGTTCCTTTGCCATAACGATCGAGGTAAGACTTTCCGTTGTCGGTAAGCACATCGTGCTCGCCCGGCAGAAAGAACGTTTTGCCGGCTTTTGCGGTCCGGATGATCGAATCCGCCGCGTCCCATTCCTCCGGTTTCGACAAATGACTGATGTCGCCGGTGTGAACGAGGAAAGCCGGTTCGCGATCAAGCTTGTTGATCTTGTCCACGGCCGTTTGAAGGGTACCGAGAACGTCGCTGTTGGCGGGTTTGTTAAAGCCAATATGGCTATCGCTGATTTGCACGAAGCTAAAGTCTGCAGGCGCGCCGCCGACGGCCGATTCCAGCTTCGCCGCGCGGGCGACGCCGCCTGAAATCGCATATACCATTCCCGTGCCGGCCCAAGCCATACACTCTAAGAAACCGCGCCGGTTAATTCCGTCTGTGCTCATGATTGGTTCGTTTTGTTGCCTCGCCTGTCCATACCGGCCGCCTGGCCAAAATATTCCCGGGAATTTTTGGCCGATTGCGCAGGTATTGTGTAGTGATGGCCGATACGATTGCCTTCGCGCGGTTTGAGCAGGCCGTCATGCCGCATCTGCATGCCGCTTACAACCTGGCGCGCTGGCTGCTGCGGGACCACCACGACGCCGAGGACGCCGTGCAGGACGCTTATCTGCGCGCGTTCCGGTTCTTCGATTCATTCGATGGTGTGGACGCGCGGGCCTGGCTTCTGGCGATCGTGCGTAACCGATGCCGCAGCGTTTTAGGACAGAGCTCGCGGCGGGCAGAGGTCACCGAATTCGATGAAAAGATGCACACCGCGGACGACAGCGCACCGGACCCGGAATCCGGCGCTTTGCGCAATGCCGAAATCGTGTCGCTGCGCACTTGCATCGACTATCTGCCGGCGGAGTATCGTGAGGTGGTCGTTCTTAGGGAATTGGAACAGATGTCCTATAAGGAGATATCCGTGGCTGTGGCCGTGCCGGTAGGAACCGTTATGTCGCGTTTGGCGCGCGCCCGCATCCGGCTGAAAGACTGCATCACGGCCCGGGTGAGAGGAGTGGCGCGATGACCTGCGATGCAGCTCGTGAATTGATCTCGCCGCTGCTCGACGCAGAATTGGACGCGGCGCAGGCATCCGAAGTCGAGCGGCATATCCAGACCTGCATCGCTTGCGCTGAGCTTCAGTTCGAGTATTTGCAGTTACGCGAGCGGGTACGTGCAGATGCGCCGTACTATAGCGCCACGGAGGAACTGCGCGCGCAGATCGATCGCGCCTTGCGGCAGGCGGCGTCGGCTAAGGAACGCCGGCGAGCGCCGTGGGGCTGGATCGCGCTTGCGTCCGCGGCCGGATTCGCCGCCGCGCTCGTGCTGGCTTTCCTGCTCGGACCAAAGATGTTTCATTCAGAGCAAGCCGGAGGCGACCTGATCGCGCAAGAGGTTGTATCCAGTCATGTCCGGTCTCTCATGGCCAGTCATTTGATCGATGTGCGCTCCTCCGATCAACACACCGTGAAGCCGTGGTTTGCGGGCAAGCTCGATTTCTCGCCGAAGGTGAAGGATCTCGGCCCACAGGGTTATGCCCTGACAGGCGGCAGACTGGATTATCTGGATGGACGGCCGGTCGCTGGATTGGTTTTCCAGCGCCGGCAACATGTGATTAATTTGTTCGTCTGGCCGTCAACGGCGCAATCCGGCAGCCGTCTTTCCACGTTCGCAATTACCGGCTTCAATATTGTTCATTGGTCCGAGGCGGGTCTCATGTACTGGGCGGTTTCCGACCTGAACGCGGCGGAGTTGCGCGAGTTCGCACAACTCTACTCCGAGTAGCTCTTCACAGAACATTTACAATTTTTGCCGGAATTTTGTTTGCGGCGGCGGAGTTTTGTTCTTTGAATGCGCACGTTGATTCTACGGTTTTCGTTGCGCTTCAAGAAAGGAAATCAAATGAGGAAACTCGCTTTTGCCGTCGCATTCTCCTGCATGACGTTGTGCGGCCAGCCGGCCAATCCGGTCATTCAGTGGAATCGAACGCTTTTAACTCTCCTACGCGCGCCTGGCGTGCAACCGGCGGCGATTCATCCCACGCGCAACATGGCTATCCTGCATATCGCGATTCTTGGCGCAATCAACGCGGCGCCTACGGTGTCACAGGAAGCTGTGGTGGACGCCGCCGCTCATACGGTGCTGCTGTCTCTCTATCCATCAGCCGCCTCCACCATCGACGCGGTGTATGTGCAATCGCTGGCGGCGATTCCCGACGGGCCGGACAAAGAGAATGGCATTCGCGCCGGGGAAATTACGGCGAATCAGGCACTCGCTACCCGCTCGCACGATGGATCGAGTAACCCCGCGCCTGTGATTACGTTCGATCCAAGCCCTGGCGTATATCAGTCGACTCCTCCAAATTTTCCTGCGCCCTCATTTACAGGGTGGTCGCAAGTTACTCCGTTTACGTTGACTAGCGCGAGCCAGTTCCGGCCGCCGCCTCCGCCCGCGCTAACCTGCCAAGCTTATGCGGACGCGTTGAACGAGGTGAGATCGCTCGGCGTTCCCCACAGCCCGGCGGCCTCGATCGATCAGCAGTTGACCGGCTGGTTCTGGAATGGACCCATCCAAAATTACTGGAATGAAATTGCGCAAAGCGCGGCAATTGCGCACAACTTGACGACGGTCCAGACCGCGCAGCTTTTCGCGGCGCTCGACGTATCGCTTGCCGATACAGTCATTGCGTTCTATGACGCCAAGTACACCTATAGATTCTGGCGGCCAGTTACGGCGATCCGCAGCACTGGGAATAGCACCTGGCTGCCGGAAACGAAAAATACGGCGGCGGATCCCTCGTATCCGGGCGCTCATTCGGCAATCAGCAGCGCCGCCGCGACTGTTCTGGCTTCGTTTTTTGGAACCGATCAGTTCAGCTTTCAAGTGACGTCTGAAGTTTTCGCCGGCGTGCAACGGTCGTTCAATACTTTTTCCGCAGCCGCAGAAGAAGCAGGACTCAGCCGGATTTACGCGGGACAACATTTTCGCTTCGATCACAATGTCGGCCGGCAACTCGGCGCCGATGTAGCGCATCAGGCTTTGACGTATTTCACGATTCCGGGGGTTTTATGAAACGTTTTCTCATTCTTCTATGGGCCGCGACGGCGGCGCTTTCGGCGGGCACAATCGACTTCGAAGCGGAAACCGCGAACGCGGGCGGTTTCCTGACCGGTATACCCGATTCGCCTCTGACGATCGGTGTCGCGACGTTCACCGGAGGCGAGCTGCGGCGCGGCGAAATCGGACTGATTGCCGATCAGAGCGGTGTTTATGCAACGCAAGGCGTATTTGGCTTCGGCGAAACAAACCCGTTGACTATCCTTTTCGCGGCGCCGGTGAGCGGCTTCAGCGTCAACGTGCTCAACGGTGATAATACGGCGACGTACACGATCTCCGACGATCTGGGCGATTCGATCAGCGCTTCCCTGCCCTCGGCCGGCTCCGGAGGCGCGAAAATCTTCTCCCTTCCCGGCATGGGCATTCGCAGAGTCGATATTTCTTCGAGCAACGCCGACGGATGGAACTTCGCGATCGACGATGTGATCTCTGTGGCGGCGCCGGAGCCAAGTCCGCAACTGCTGCTGGCGCTGGGATTGCTGCTGCTCGGCCTTGTTGCGAAGCGCAAGCTTGGCGGCCCGCGTACAATGGCTACACCTGACTCAAGTTATGAGCACACAGGCGAAACCTTTTCAACCATTCGTTCCGGAGCACATGCAAATGCGCGAGTTGACACTGCGCGCGGTGCTGCTGGGGCTGACGATGACGATCGTTTTGGGCGCAGCCAACGCATACCTGGGCCTGCGCGCGGGGATTACGGTAGCGGCCACGTATCCGGCGGCGGTTATCGGCATGGCTATATTGCGAACCTGGAAAGGATCGCTCCTTGAAGAGAACATCGCGCGAACGAGCGGCTCCATCGGGGAGGGTGTAGCCGCCGGCGCGATCTTTACTATTCCGGCGTTTCTTATCTCGCACGCCTGGTCTTCGTTCGGATTCCACGACGCCTATTGGAAGACGTCGGCGCTCATTCTCGTCGGCAGTGTGCTGGGCGTTTTGTTTATTTCTCTGGTTCGGCGCGGCATGGTGGAAGATCCGGAGCTTCCTTTTCCGGAGTCGGTCGCGGCTTCGGAAATTCACAAAGCCGGGCAGCGAGGCGCGCAGGCCGCAAAGTTTCTGTTCTGGAACATTGGCATCGGCGGCCTGGTGTTCTTAATAGGTAAGTTCGGTATATTTGCAGCCGACGCCGATTTTCCCTTGCGCATCGGCCAATTTGGCGCGAGCCGCGTGCGATTGGGCGGCGCCGAATCCAACAATATTTTGCCGGCCGGCGGTATCAGCAGTTTTGCCGCGCCCAGCGTTAGTCCCGCGTATTTGGGCGTGGGTTATGTCATCGGAGCTCGCCTGGCTGCTCTGCAATTTTCCGGCGGCGTGCTGGCCTGGGGATTTCTTGTCCCACTGCTCATCTATTTTCTTGGACCGCAACTCCATTCATTCCTGCCCGCCGGAGCGGCTCAAGAAAACTGGCACGATCTGGCCGGCTCCGTCTGGAGATATATCGTCCGGCCGATCGCGGTAGGAAGCATGCTGGTCGGCTCCGGTTACACGTTGTTTCGGATGCGGACCAGCCTGGTGGCCGGCTTAACGCGCACTTTCGGCGAATTGCGGCAAAGCGCCGCGGAGACGGTTGTGGTCCGCCGCACGGAGCGCTATATGAGCTCCAAAGTCGTGGTCGGATTGATCGGCGCGGTTTTTGTTTTGATGATCGCGCTCTATATTTATCTTTCGAACATGGTAATGGCCGGCCTGGTCGCGGCGGTGGTCATGCTGATCATGGGCTTCTTCTTCGCCACCATCTCCGGAAGTTTGTGCGGCCTCATTGGTTCCTCGAACAATCCGGTTTCCGGCTTGACGCTTTCCACGTTGTTGATCGCCGCGCTCCTGATGGTGTCGCTGGGTGTATCGGGATTAGGCGGAGTGGCCGCTGTGCTGGGTGTCGCGGCAGTCGTATGCGTATCTTCCTCCGTAGCGGGCGAGTTGCTGCAAGATTTTAAAGTCGGCTATATCTTAGGCGGCACGCCGCGTAACATCCAAGTCGCCGAGCTCATCGCGGTAGTAGTGGCGAGCCTTGTGATGTACTTTCCGCTCGTGCTGCTGCACGAAGGAAATATTCGCGCGGGCGGCACGGGGTTCGGCGATCGCCAGCTTGCCGCTCCTCAGGCCGGTCTTATGGCCCTGCTCGCGCAAGGCATTGTCGGCGGCGATATGCCTTGGCCGCTGGTGCTGGTTGGCATCCTGCTCGGCTTTGCGTTCATTGCCATGAACGTCAAGAGCCCCATGCTGGTGGCGGTAGGAATGTATCTGCCGCTCGAAACGACGTTCGCGATTTTTGTCGGCGGAGTGATTCGCTGGATCGGCGACGGCATTGCGAAGCGCCGTGGATATAACGAAGCGCAACGCGCGCGCACGGAAAACGCCGGTATTCTGACGGCCTCCGGCTTGATCGCGGGCGAAGCAATACTCGGCCTGGTTTGGGCGGGTTTGCAGTTCGCTCCGAAAGAGTTTATGGACAAGCTGCAGGTTTTTGCGCATCCTTCTTATGGCGCGGGTGTGGTGGTCTTAGCCGGGCTGGCGTTCCTGATGATTCGCTGGCCCCTGGCGGCTGCGGGCAGCCCGGACGAACCGGCGCCGCCGGTAGCGATGATGTAGCTGTTGACCGCTGGAATTGCGAGGATCATGACCGGTGCAAACCGGCGTCTACAGTCTGTATGGCCTGTAGTGAGCATTCATGATCTTTGCCGGCTTACTGTTGTTCGTCCCGCTCTCGCTCGCGCTGGCGTTTTGGTTCCACGTATCTCCAATCTGGGTTTTTGTCACAGGCGCCGCGGCGATCATTCCGCTCGCCGAATGGATCCGGCGCGCCACCGATCACTTGGCGAACAGGGCGGGTCCGGCCATTGGCGGCCTGCTGAATATCACATTCGGAAGTATTGCGGAATTGACGCTGGCCCTCTTTGTCTTGGCCGGAGGACACACTGAGATTGTCAAGGCGCAGATCACGGGTTCCCTGATCGGCACTAGCCTCCTCGGCCTGGGCATCGCGATCGTTGTGGGTAGCTGGAAACGCGAGAAACAGACTTTCTCGCAGGAGAGAGCGGGATTGGTGAGTAGTTTACTGATCCTATCCGTAATCGCGCTTCTGGTTCCCGCGTTGTTTGACTATACGGAGCGCGGACTCTTTGCGGGTAAGACTAACAATCCTGGAGCGCTCGATGAGAACCTGAGTATCTGTGTGTCGGTTGTCCTCATTCTGGTCTATTTCGCAAATCTCATTTACACATTAATTACCCACCGCGATGTCTTCTCCGCCCGTAAGGAACCCAAAGACGAACAGGGGCCCGGATGGCCGCTCTGGAAGTCGCTGGTGGTGCTTTTTGCCGCAACAGCCGTTGTGGCCGTAGAGTCGGATTTGATTTCCGGCAGTTTGGAAGTTACGGCTGTGCAACTGGGAATGACACCCTTATTTCTGGGTGTCGTCGTGCTTGCGTTAGTCGGCAATGCGGCCGATCTTATGGCGGCAACGTACTTTGCGCGGCAAGACAGGATGGGGCTGGTTATGGGACTCTGTGTCGGCTCCACGGTTCAAGTGGCGCTGCTCCTTGCTCCCATACTGGTTTTGATTTCTTATTTCATGGGCCGTCCGATTAATCTGGTGTTTACGAATCCGCTGGAGTTGATCGCGATCGTAGGCGCTGTATTCGCCGTGAACTCGATCACACGGGATGGAGAAACCACCTGGTTTGAAGGGGTGCTCCTGATTGCGGTCTATGCCTTGTTTGGGCTCGCTTTCTTTTTCGCAACGCCCTGAAGTGGACTACTCGGTCCGAAGCGCGTCCATCGCATTCAACCGTGCGGCTCGCCGGGCCGGTAGATAGGCCGCCGCCAGCGCAACTGCAATCAGGATCGCCGGAACCGTAAGAAACGTGCCGATATCGCGCGGTTCAACACCGAAGAGCAGCCTTCTCAGAAGCCCGGTGAGCGCGAGCGCTCCCGCGATACCCACTGCTGTGCCGCCGATCACCAGCCGCGCTCCTTTGCCCATAATCATTCCCATGATCTGTCCCGGTTGCGCGCCGAGCGCGACTCGGACGCCGATCTCGCGTGTACGCTCCGTCACCGAATAAGCCAGAACACCATAGATTCCTATAGCGGCGAGCAGCAGTGCGCTAATTGAGAAGCCGGAGAGGAGCAGCGCACTGAACCGCTGGCGTGAAAATGTTTCGTCTACGATGCTCTCCATGGTTCGCACATCTGCGATCGGCTGAGAGGCATCCAGCCCGCGGATAATCCTCCGGGCAGGTTCCGTGATCGCGAGCGGATTGCCATTCGCGCGCACGACAAAAGTCATCGCGGTATAGACGAGGTGGGCATGATTGTAGTACAAAGTCGGCGAAGGTTCTTTCTCGATGGAGCCTTCCTTAACGTCGCCCACTACGCCGACGATCTCGCCGAACGGATTCTCGCGATCCATCAGCGAGTTGATCCGCGTGCTTAGAGGGTCCTCGTTCGGCAGGTATTTGCGCACAAACGCCTGGTTGACGATGAAACGGACGGGCGCAGTGCGGTCGTTATCGGCGGGGGTGAAATCGCGCCCGGCGATCAGTGGTATGCCCATGGTACGGAAATATCCAGGCATCACCGTGCGGATGGTTGCGAGGAGTTCTTCGCCGGGCCGCGCGGGCGGACGGCCACCGATTCCAACGTAGGTGGCGGCAGCCATCCCGTCGAACGGGAGATAACTCACCGCACTGGCCGATCGCACGCCCGGAATCTGCGCAATCTGCTCCAACGCGTTGGCGAAGAACCGGGTCCGGCTGGGCAATTCCGGATAGCGCGCCGCGGGGATCGAGGCCCGGAATGTCAGAACATTCCTGGCGTCAATTCCCGGATTCACGGACTGCAATCCGACAACGCTGCGGAACAGCAGCAGTGCACCAACCCACAGGATCACCGATACCGCTATCTCCGCGCCCACCAGCCAGGAGCGAAGGCGTGTGCCACCGCCGATATTCGACCGATCGTTGGTGCGAAGCCCCGCGCGCGAACCGATGAACGCCGGTGCGATGCCGAAGACCACACCGGTCAGCACCGATAGCCCCACGGCGAACGCCAGCACCCGCACATCCATTGCGGTCTCGACACCGCGCGCGAGCGATCGGGGCGCGAGCAGCAGTAGCGCGCGCACCTCCCAGCGAGCCGCAATCACGCCGAGGAGACCACCTGCCAAGCCGAGGAGAATGCTCTCGGTGAGCAACTGGCGGATGAGCCGCGTGCGCCTGGCGCCCAGCCAGATCCGCACGGCCATCTCGCAATAGCGCGCCGTGTTATCGCGCCAGCAGCAGGTTGGAGACATTCGCCCAGGCTACTGCCAACAGCAGACCGACCGCGCCATCAATACCAGCAGCGACGTTTTCACCTCGCGCACCATGGCATCGCGAAGAGACTCCAGCGTGACGCCCCAATTCGTATCGAATTTCGGATTCTCTTTCTCTATCCGCCGCGCGATCGCCGTCATCTGGTTCTGCGCGCGGCCGAGCGTCACACCGGGTTTCAGCCGCGCTGCCACCAGCATCCAGCGGCCCTGTGTGGCGCGATAGTTCTGCGCGGGATTCAATCCCAGCGGTTCCCAGAGATCTACTTCGCGTGTGTAGAAGAAGAATCCCGGCGGCATGACTCCCACAATCGTCGCCGGCGTGGCGTTGATCTGGATTTTGCGGCCGATGATGTTCTCGTCCCCGCCGAACCAACTCTGCCATAGCCGATAGCTGATGATCTGAACGTTCTCGGCCCCCGGCTTGTCGTCCGCGGCCGTGAACAGCCGTCCTCGAAACGGCCGCACACTCAGCATCGGAAACAGCTCCGCACCGATCAGTTGCTTTCCTAATTCTTCGCTGCGGCCGTTAGCGGCCAGCACCGATCTCACATTGCGGAATCCCGACATCGATTCAAAGACGCTGTTCTGGCGCTTCCAGTCGAGTAATTGCCCGGCGAGACGACGTTATGGGCGTCGCCGTTAGGCGTGCGATGCGCTTCCCACACGATAGTGAGGTTGCAGGGATCACGGAACGGCAGCGGGCGAAGCAGCAGTTTATCCGTCACGGTAAAAATAGCCAGGCTGGCGCCAATTCCGAGCACTAGCGAAGCAATCGCCGTGAGGGCGAAGACGGGATTGCGCATCAGGCCGCGGCTGGCGTAGTGGACATCCTGCAGCAGGGTTTCCATAGATCGACACACTCCTTCCCGATCGCCGGTTCGCCTTTACTATATAGAACATCCTTGACTACCCGAGTTACATCTGTCACATTATTGATGTGACACTATTCCGGTTCAAGTTGCGACCCGGAGAATCCATCTTCGATCAAGTTGTTTACGCCGCGAAGAAAGCGTTCATTAGCGGCGAATTCCGTGCAGGGCAGCCGTTTCCTTCGGTGCGCGCCCTGGCGGCGGAATTGAAGATTCACCCCAACACGGCGCATAAGGTGATACAACACCTGATCCAGGAGCGTTGGCTCGAGGTACGGCCGGGAATAGGAACGCTGGTGGCGGAACCTCCGACCGCCCGCGCCGGAGATAAGCAACGCCTGCTGCAACGGGAAGTGGAGCAGCTTGTCGTGGAGGCCAAGCGCGTGGGGCTGGAATTGGATGACCTGGTGCAGGCAATCGAGTCGCAATGGTCAAAGCTGGAAAGGCCGCTGGAGGTGAGCCGCCGATGACGATCGAAGTGAAAGACCTATGGAAGAGATTCGGAAAGTTTGAGGCCCTTCAGGGCCTGAGCTTCTCTGTTCCGGAAGGAAGCGCCTTCGCGCTGATCGGCGCTAACGGCGCCGGAAAAACAACGACGATCAAGGTGCTCATGAACATTCTCGCGCCCACGCGCGGCTGCGCAAGCATGATGGGAGTCGATTCACGCAAGCTTTCGCCGCGCGAGCTCCGCCAAATAGGCTACGTTTCGGAGAACCAGGAGATGCCCGGGCGTTTGACGGTAGAAGAATATTTCGCGTATTTACGGCCGTTTTATCCGGGCTGGGACCGCGCGCTCGAGCAATCCATTCGATCGCAATTGCGCCTGCCGCCCGAACGCAAGCTCGCGCATCTATCGCACGGTATGCGGATGAAAATGTCCCTCGCCTGTGCGCTGCCTTATCGGCCCAGGGTTTTGGTTCTGGATGAGCCATTCAGCGGACTCGATCCGCTGGTCCGGGATGAATTCATGGAAGGACTACTCGAGCAAGCGGGCGAGATGACGGTGCTGATCTCCTCGCACGAATTGAGCGAGATCGATGGCGTTGCCACGCACGTCGCGTTTCTAGACGAAGGGAAGCTGTTGTTTGAGGAGTCGATGGCGGCGCTTAGCGCACGATTCCGCGAAGTGCGCGTGACGCTCGAACGCGAGCCATCCCGTGAGCAGTTCCCAAAAGATTGGCTCCAAGCTCGCATGACCGGCAATGTGCTGACGTTTGTGGATGCGCGCTATTCGGATGATCATTTGGGCGAACGGATCCGGTCGGTGGTCGGCGGTGTGCGAGCCATCGATGCGGAACCCATGCCGTTGCGAGCGATCTTCATAACTCTGGCGCGCTCGGCGCGCGAATCCTGTGTCCAATAACGAAAGGCGGCGACAAATGGTCTGGCACATTTTGAAAAAAGACTGGAAACTCACATGGCCTACGGTGCTCGCCGTAGCGGCGATCCATTTCTTACTGCGGTTAACTTTGTACGAGGGCAGTCCTTTCGGCCGGTCGTTGCTACTCGCATCCTTGCGCGATCTCCTTGTCATCGGTGGTTACCTGGGTAGCGCCTTTCTGATCGTTTCCGTGGTTCAGCAGGATGCAATTCCCGGTGTACGGCAGGATTGGCTTGTGCGGCCCATCCTGCGCCGGGACCTGTTGCTGGCAAAGATTCTGTTTGTGGTGCTACTGGTTGCGGCTCCCATGATCGCCGCCGACGCGTTCGGGTCGCTTCTCTATGGGTTTTCGCCCGGTCAGTCGATGGCGGCGGCGTTTTCACGCGGGATCGGTCTTCTATTCTTCTTCGATCTGGCGATGCTGGCCTTCGCTTCAGTTACGCGAAACCTTACGGAGTCGATCGTCGGCGCGTCGCTTGTGTTCGTGGGTGGTGCGGTGTTCATCACGCTTACCCAGGATGCGAGAGGCGGCGGCCCCTTGCAGCTTTGGGTGGAATTTAGCGGGCTTGCTTGGATTGAGCAGGTGGAGCACATGCTCCTTACCGTGCTCGTAGCCATCGCGGTCCTTGGCTTGCAATATTTTCGACGAAAAACGGTACCGTCGCGCTGGATTTTTGGCGTAGCGGTTCTTCCATGGGTAATGACATTTTTCACGCCCTGGCAGCCGGCGTTTGCCGTGCAAAAGCGACTTTCGCCCAATCCCGGTTCCGCCGGCTCTGTAGCTGTCGCTTTTGCCCCCGAACTCGGACGGAGTGCGATTCCCGATATCGGGGAAGGAGACCCGCGGGTTCGAACCAATGAGGCCACTACGCTCGTCTCCTTGCCGCTGCGTGTCAGCGGCCTGCCGAACGACTCGGTGCTGAAGACCGATCACTACAACATGCGCGTCATTTTGGGTGACGGAAATTCGTTGAATGCCGGCGTCGGCGACAATCTTACAGCCTTTCACGAAGGTGCAGCGACGACCGAAATGGAGACCTATCAGGCCGTCCATGTTCCGGCCAGAATTTATGACCGCATCAAAGACCGGCCGGTACAATTGGAGATCGACTATTCGTTTACGCTCATGAAATTGACGGGTGCGTATGGGATAGCGGCCTTCGAGGGCGATCAGCGGGCGCCGGAGCTTGGATGGTGTAAGACACGCGTCAACGAAGAGCGGACCGCAGTGCAATTGCGCTGCGTGCGGCCGGGTAACGGGCCGAATTGTGCCACCACTTTTCTCGAAAACGCATCTACCGGGCAAAGAAACTCCGCACATTCGGCCTGCAGATCGAATTATTCGCCCTTTGTAAAAAGTTGGGTAGATGCCATGAGCTGGTACGGCACTAACAGCCCGTTCCGAGACCCCACCGGACTGGCCCATTATCCGGTGGATGCATCGCAACTACGGGCCACACGATTGGTCGTGAGAGTGTATCGACCGGAAGATCATTTTACGCGACGAGTTGCGGTTCCCTCCGTTCGCCTGAGCGAATGGGTAGCCCGCTAAAACTCAGTCACGGCGCGAACACAAATATTTTGCAGTCGGCTGCTAGACGGCCAACTGCTTTGATTCTTATAACCTAGCCAGCCTTCCACGACTCTGGACCGGTGCGGAATGATCCCTCGGCAACAGGGGTACTACTCCAGCGCAGGCTACATTCAAGCCGAAAGAGATTCGACCGACCGCGTGACACGCTCGCCCAAAGCTTTACTGGGCCGGTCGTCAGTTTAAGGATATATGCGATCAAACACCGTCTCCGGACGCAGCAAGCGTCCGATTTTGCCCGAAGATCCGGATGGATTAGCCGCCCGCCTCAGGGAGCTGCTTGTTGGCCAGCCGGAGGCCATCGACATCATTGTTCCCTACGTGCAGATGTATCAGGCCGGTTTGTCGCCGGAGGGCCGTCCGGTGGGAGTAGTGCTGCTCCTGGGACCGACAGGAACCGGCAAGACGCGCACCGTAGAAGCTCTCGCGGAAGTGCTTCATGGAAGCAGCAAGAACTTGCTCAAGGTCGATTGCGGCGAGTTTCAAATGGAACACGAGGTCGCAAAACTGATCGGCGCGCCTCCCGGCTATCTCGGACACCGCGAAACGCAGCCCATGCTCACGCAGGCGAAGGTGAATGCGGTTGCAAGCGAGCAGAACGAGATATCGCTGATCCTGTTCGATGAAATTGAAAAAGCCGCTCCTTCCATGACGCGGCTGCTGCTCGGCATTCTCGATAAAGCCACACTACGGCTCGGCGATAACAGCAGCGTCAATTTCGAGCGATCGCTGATTTTTCTTACCAGCAATCTTGGCGCAAAATCGATTCAACGCGCGAACCGGCCGGATTTCGGCTTCGAGGCGATGCTGCCACAAAAGCCGCTCGAGGATCGCGCCAAGCTGCAGAACATCGGCCTGGCGGCCGTGCGACATAAGTTCTCGCCGGAATTTGTCAATCGAATCGATTCGGTGATCACGTATAAGCCGCTTGATCGCGCCGCGTGTGAAGTGATTCTGGACCAGATCATGCTCAATTTCGCGCGGCTGATTCACAGCCGTATGGGAATGCGCGCATTCCGGTTGCAATGCACCATAGCCGGCCGCAACCAACTGCTCGATCTGGGCACCAGTCTCGAATACGGCGCCCGTGAGCTGAAACGCACCGTGCAACGTAATTTTATTCAGCCTGTAGCCGCGCTGGTGGCGCAAGGCCAAGTGCCGCCGGGGGCAACAGTGGTTCTCGATGCAAAAGGCGGAGAGTTCCATATTCTGCTGCGGCAGTGAGCGTCTCGCCCCGTTGTTGACATTCGACATCAGAGTTTTATAATGTAGGGTGTCGACAGCATGGGCGATTCGTCGATCCTTCGTAGCCGCTTTCATCGTTTCGTGTCGCAGCTTCGGGCTCTTGTTCCCGGAGCGCGCGCGGACGCTGGGATCGAGGAGGAAGTCGCCGCTCATATCGAACTACAGACCCGGAAGCATATCCAGGCGGGGATGAGCGCAGAGGAAGCGCGGCGACGGGCACGGCTGGATTTCGGCGGAATCGAAAACGCTAAAGAAGAGTGCCGGGATGCGCGCCGCACGCGCTGGCTATTCGACGTAGTGCAGGACCTGCGATACGCAGTTCGTGGGTTCCTGCATGCGCGCGGTTTTACTGCGCTTATCATTTCGATGTTAGGACTCGGAATAGGAGCAAATCTCGCTATATTCAGCGTTACGGATGCAATTCTGCTCCGTATGCTTCCCGTAGAAGATCCTGCCTCCCTGTTCCGTACAGTTAACGCCAGTGGAAATCCTTACGATCTCGGCGGAGGCGTTTCCTATCCGGTCTACCGGAAAATGCAAAAGCGCGCCGAAGGGCTCGCCGACTTAATGGCATATCAAGGCGCCGCGCCAACTTCTATTTCTATTGACAAATCCGAACCAGAACGGCTGATGCAACAAACCATATCCGGCAACTACTTTGAGGTACTTGGTATACAAGCCGAGGCGGGGCGGATGATTTCGCCGCATGACGATAGTGAAGCCGGGCGGCACGCAGTTGCGGTTATTAGCTATCGGCTGTGGCAGACGCGCTTCGGTAAAGCCAAAGGTGCGATTGGAACCAAACTTCAATTTGACAGCCATATGTTCGAGATCGTCGGTGTTACGCCACCGTGGTTCTTTGGCGTCGAAGTGGGAAAGATGGTGGATGTTTGGACGCCGGTGTCAATGGCTCCCGCGGATAATTTGACGCCTCGCATCATGGGCCGATTACATGCCGGCGTCACGATTGCCCAGGCCGCCGCTCCCCTGCAGGCGGTGATGAACGAGATCATGCTGGAGGATGTGCGGCAGCATGCTCCCCCAGGTACGCCTAAGCAGCTGATCGATCGATTTCTAGCGGGGATGCGGATTAAAGGAGTGCCGGCCGGTGGCGGCATCTCCTATTTGCGACGAGAATACCGGCAACCGCTTTTAATCATAGTAGTGGTCGTTGGATTAGTGTTACTGATCGCCTGCTCCAGCGTTGCGAATTTATTAATAGCGCGAGGAAGCGTACGACAGCAGGAAATAGCGATCCGGCTCTCGCTCGGGGCGCATCGTCGCCGCATCCTGCAGCAACTCATTACAGAGAGCGTTTTGCTCGCCTTCCTGGCCGCCAGCTTAGGCCTTTTGCTGGCGCGTTTAGGGACGCCGCTGTTAGTCCGGCTGCTTGCTCCTTCCAATCAACCCGCGAGGCTGGCCACAGGAACAGATCTCCGCTTACTGGTATTCACATCATTGCTGTCGCTCCTGACCGTTCTCGTCTCCGGATTGATTCCAGCTTTTCGTCTGGCTCGTACGGACATGCATGCCACTCTGAAAAGCGGCGCCCGGCTCACGGGATCCGGCAGCGAGTGGGTGCGGAGAGCCCTGGTCGGGGCGCAAATAGCCTTGTCTCTGGTCCTGGTCACCGGCGCCATTTTGTTTAGCCGCACGTTGGTAAATCTCATGTCTTCGCGCCTGGGCTTCGATCCGAGTAGTGTTTTCGTCGCTCGAATCGCTTCCAATCCGGCTGTGTACAAGGATCTTGTACCCGCCTGGAATGAGTTGCTCCGCCGCGTGCGGGCGCTCCCGGGTGTGGAGCAAGCCAGCCTCTCCTCCAGTGGATTGTTTACGGGTGAACCTCCATTAGTGGGAATCCGCACAACAGCCGCCAAGCCTCTGCCGCCCGATCCCACCACGGGCCGATTGTTTGTTTCGCCAGACTATTTCCAGACGTTGAGTATTCGATTCCTGGCGGGGCACGACTTCGGATCGCGCGACACTCAGCCCGACGCTCCGCGGCGCGTGATCGTCAATGAAGCGTTTGTCCGCAAATTCTTTGGGAATGAGAATCCGCTCGGCCGCCGTCTGACGCAGTTAGCGAACGCGCCCGTTTGGAACGAAATAGCGGGAATCGTAAAAGACGCTAAATACGGGAACCTTCGTGAGGCTGCCCCTCCGATGATTTACATTCCCTACGGCAAAATTACAGACTGGCTCCCGCAACGAGCCCATCCTGGAGAATCCATGTTTCTGCAGCTGCGAGGACGCGAGAGCATGGCATCGCTCGCGGCGGACCTCCGTCGCGAGGCGGGGCCACGGTTCACGATCGGAGAAATGTCGCGGCAGCAACAGCTAATCGACGACACGCTAGTGCGGGAGCGATTGCTTGCGAGTATCGCAAGTCTCTTCGGAGGTCTGGCGCTGCTATTAGCTACGCTTGGGCTATACGGAATCATGAGCTATTCCGTTTTACAAAGGAGACGGGAGATTGGGATCAGGATGGCGATTGGAGCCGCGCCCAAAACGATCATAGAATTTCTGCTTCGAGGCGCGCTTGCGATCGTTGCGGCGGGTACGGCTGCCGGTCTCGTGGCAGCGAGTGCCGGCACTCATCTGGCAAAAGCTCTCATTTTCGGGTTTGCAGCCAACGATCCAATGACTTTCATAGCCGCCGTGATCTTATTGCTTACCGTATCGCTGGCGGCGGTGCTTGTGCCGGCGTACCGGGCATCGAAAATCGATCCCATGATTGCCTTGCGTCAGGACTAGAGCTCACGGCGAATTCGCGTAAGCTGATCCGATGGTCGAAATTCGACAACTCAGTGCGGACGAAGCATACGGATATATCGCTGATCTTGCCGCGGTTCTGCTGGACTGCGTGGAAGGAGGAGCCTCTGTCAGCTTCATGGCGCCGCTTTCACGCCAAGAGGCCGAAGCGTTTTTCAAAAAGGTTGCCGAAGGCGTTCGAAACCGTGATCGTATTCTGCTGGCGGCGTTCGCGGACGAAAAGCTTGTCGGCACGGTTCAGATTGTGACCGCGATGCCGCCAAATCAGCCTCATCGCGCCGATGTGGCGAAACTGCTCGTCCTGCGTTCGGCCCGCGCGCAAGGTATCGGCAGCCAGCTCATGAATTTCGTGGAGACAGCGAGCCGCCGCGCCGGAAAGAGTCTGCTTGTGCTCGATACCGTGACTGGCGGAAGCGCCGAAAAACTATATTTGCGATTGGGATGGACCAAAGTAGGCATCATTCCGAAGTATGCACTGTTTCCAAATGGAGAATGGTGCGACACAACCATCTTCTGGAAATATCTCTCGTGAGGCTTGCGTTTCGGCGTTATTCCGCGGACCAGCGAAACGTTTGCGGAGGCAGCTTCGAGTTCGGCAAATCGAGAGTCAGGGTGACCTGAACGTTCGGGCTGACGCGGTGATAATCCACTTCTCCCAGCAATAATTCATCCTGGCCCAAGTGTACGTCGCGATGGCTTGCGCCATCAGAGATAGAGATACTCGCTCCTCTGGCTTGCGACAGGATCGGCGCGCTATGATCCCAGGAAATCTTCATCACGTTTCCCATGGCCGTCACTTCGAGGTCCAGCTTGTTGGAATCTGGACGCAGAGCGCGGCGAATCGCGCCCGAGAACACGACCCAAACAATGAACGAGGCCAAAAGCACCAGGCCGAAAGCTCCCAGCCAGCGATAGCGCGTATGACTAGCTTCCCTCAAGGAGTAGCGTCCCTCGACATCCAGATCCTCGCCTTCCACTTCCGGAAGATATTTGAATTCCGAATCGTCGAAGTAGAATTTGCGGGCGGAAGGCTGATCCGGCAATTGACCGTTGGAGGCGAGGAAGAACGCCGCCGTGCGCGGCTCACGGCTCTGTACCAGCAGCAGCGTGTACACACCCTGCGGGAATTGTTCCGTCAGAAGCGTACGGTCGGCGAGCGCCGGCTGCAAAGCGCCCGGCCGCATGTGACTTCTGAAAAAGCCCACACAGTCGCGATTTTGCGCGCGGGCAGCGGCACGAATTTCATCCAGCCGCTGCTGCTGGCCGGGGTCCAACATATAGATAGCGCCGTCCTCAAAGCGGCGCGAAATGATCGCCACATCATCGATGCGGAGCGTAGGGATCTCGGGATCCGGCAAAGAGCCGAGCAGCATACCGCCGATCTCGATGCCCAGCCTTTCGGCCTGTACGAGTAGGCTGTTCAGCCGCGTAACCAGTTCCAGCCGAAGCTCGACAGCGTAGGAAGAGCGTTCCGGATTCCAGCGCACGTAGAGCGGCGCCGTTGCCCGCTCCTGAGACGGCTTTGCCATTTAGCTGCGACGACTCCTGAGGTTCAATCTCTAAAATACAAGGCGCTAGACGCTACACTTTGTAGTGCTTGCCCGGGTCACTTTATCTTGTTGCAACTCCCATCGGCAATTTAGACGACATCACGTTGCGGGCGCTCCGCGTCCTGCGCGAGGAAGTATCGCTAATCGCCTGCGAAGATACGCGGCAAACCCAGAAACTCTTGCAGCACTTCGAGATCCGGAAACCATTAGTCAGCTATCACGAGCATAATGAGACGCAGCGCGGCGCGGAAATCCTGGCTGCGCTCGCGCGCGGAGACTCGGTTGCGCTCGTGAGCGATGCCGGAACTCCCCTGGTTTCGGACCCCGGCTACCGAGTAGTTTCCGAAGCGATCGCGCACGGGATTCCGGTGGTGCCCGTACCGGGAGCTTCGGCGCTGCTGGCCGCGCTGACCGCCTCCGGGCTGCCCATTCATGAATTTCGCTTCACTGGTTTTCTGCCGCCGAAGGCGCAGGCGCGGCGCAAGATGCTCGAAGCCCTGGCGCACGAAACTATGACGATCGTCGCCTACGAGAGCCCACATCGCATCCTGGAAACGCTGGCTGACATGCAGGAGTTGCTGGCAAACGCCTCCATCGTGCTCACACGCGAGGTAACTAAGGTGCATGAAGAGTTCTTGCGGGGCTCGGCCGCAGCCATTCTTGAAATTCTCGAAGCGCGCGGCACGGTAAAAGGAGAGATCACTTTGGTCATCTCGCCGGCGCAGGAGGCGGAAACCGGCGAGCCGCTCGAAGAAGTGGCCAAGCTCACCGCCGCCGGCATGGAGCGGATGGAAGCCATTAAGACTGTTGCAAAACGGCTGGGACTTCCGAAGCGCGAGGTGTATCGGCTCGTGTCGGAGCCGGACAGCAATCGCCCGGGCAAACGTCGTGGTTAGGGCCATAGAAGCCTACGGCTAGTTTAGGCGGGCGTTCCGAGATCCGCTCGCCAATTAGTTGCCGCAGCATTCGGATGAAGGCGGGATGGGTACCCGCCGTGCCCGCGCGCACCATCTTCAGCCCCAGAGACTCCGCCAATTCCTGGGCTTCGCGGTCGAGATCGTATAAGACCTCCATGTGATCCGATACAAATCCGAGCGGCGCAACGATCACGTTCTTCACACCCTCACTCGCGATCCTCCGAAGATAATCGAGAATATCGGGCCCCAGCCACGGTTGGTTCGGCGGACCGCTGCGGCTCTGATAGACCAGATCCCAATCCTTCATTCCCACGCACAGCGTCACCAGGCGAGTGGTCTCGCGAAGCTGTTTTTCGTAATCGCTCGTGTGCGCCATGGAACAGGGGATGCTGTGCGCGGTGGCGACCAGGCGGATTGCGCTGGCATCGCAACCGGGAAAATGCGCCAACGCTTCGCGCACGCGATCGCTACACGCTTGAATAAATCCGGGGTGATTGTAGTAGGCGCGAATCTTGTCTACGCGCGGCGCGCCCTCTCCAATTTCCGCCTGTGCCGCGGCAATATTTTCGCGATACTGGCGGCAGCTCGAATACGAGCTGTAGGCGGAAGTCACTATCGCTAACGCGTGCTTGATGCCATTGGAGCGCATCTGGCGAAGCGCATCTGGCAAATACGGCCGCCAATTCCGATTTCCCCAATAAATTGGCAGGGCGATGCCATGCTCGTCCAGATCCTTCCTGAGCGCGGCTATAAGCGCGCGGCACTGGTCATTCAGCGGGCTGCGTCCGCCCAACCGATAATAGTGCTCGGCAACTTCGAGCAGACGCTCGCGCGGAATATTGCGGCCGCGCGTTACGTTCCCGAGAAACGGCATAACATCTTCCGTCTTCTCCGGGCCGCCGAACGAGACTAGCAGGATTGCGTCGTACATCCCCCTCCAGGATGACACTCCGGCCTGGGCTTTAAGGGCGAGATCCGCTCACGCGATGAAGCGTCAGCATATTGGTCGATCCGCGCAAGCCAACCGGTTGACCGGCCACGAAGACCACGTTGTCGCCCGGATTCGCACAGCCGGCTTCGAGCAGCAGGCGCTCCATTTCGTGCAGCATTTGATCGGTCGATGTCATGTTGGACATGAGCATAGGGATCACGCCATAAGCAACAGAAAGCTGGCGCGCCACGCTTTCGGTCGAACAGAACGCATAAATCGGAACAGGGGGCCGGTAGCGTGAGAGTAGACGAGCAGAGGCTCCGGAGCTCGTCCCCACCGCCAGAGCCTTTACTCCCGCCCAACGCGCGCAATGATAGGCGGCGTCGGCGATAAGGTCCGGAGTGGTCCGCTCTTCCGATAGCCAGGGGTCCGGAAATCCCTTACCATGCAGGGAGAGTTCCGTCTCGCAGGCGATGCGTGCCATAACCTTCACCGCCTCGATCGGATGCTTGCCGGCGGACGTTTCGGCCGATAGCATCACCGCGCTGGTACCGTCGTGAATGGCGTTGGCGACGTCGCTCACCTCGGCGCGCGTGGGCAGCGGATTTTCAATCATCGATTCCAGCATCTGGGTAGCGGTAATCACGAATTTGCCGCGCCGCCGGGCCTTTTCGATAATCGCTTTCTGAATAGCCGGCACTTGCTCGAGTGCCATCTCCACACCCAGATCGCCGCGCGCGACCATGACGCCGTCGCACTCTTCGAGAATGGAATCCAGGTTTTGCCAGCCTTCCGGTTTCTCGATCTTGGCGACGATCGGCTGCCGGGCGTCCACTTCCTCGAGCAGATGCCGCAGCCGGAGGATATCGCGCGCCTGCCGCACGAACGAGAGCGCGAAAAAATCGACTTTCTGCGCTACTCCGAAATGTGCGTCCGAGATATCTTTCTTCGAGAGCGATGG
>JAICIH010000035.1 GCA_025924475.1 Bryobacteraceae bacterium | reverse complement strand
CACGCTGCTCTCGTCTGTAAAGATGCCCAGATCGCTCGTCTCGAGCCGCATCGCACCGGCCGCAATCGATAACGCCGCACAGACCACCACCGCATTCCGAATCATGTCGTCAGATAGTATCAGAGGAGAGGCCGTATTCGTGGTCCGAAAGATTTTTCCCTACACTACTGTGGCCTTGATCCTGGCTCTGCTATACGTGGGCTGGACCTTCTATTCGCGGCACGAGTCCAATCAACGTGCGCAAGAACAGGCCGATGCCAAAAAGGCGGAAGCCCGCAAAGACATCGTCGATCGATACTTCGGCTCCGGCGAAGTCCGTTTCCCGCTGTTTCATGCCGATAGCGCCGTTCTCAAACCCGGCGAAACAGCGCACCTCTGCTATGGCGTGGTGAACGCGGTTTCCGTGAAGCTCGATCCTCCGGTGGAAGCCATTAAGCCAAGCTATCGGCACTGCATCGAAATCGCTCCGCGAAAAACGACCACTTACACGATCACCGGCGTGAACGCGAAAGGCGAAAGCAAATCGGCAACACTGGAAGTGCGAGTCGAGCGATGACGGAGCCTAGGCCACGGTCACGTTCAGCTTTTTGAAATAGTCGATCGTCTCTGCCAGTCCTTCGCTCAATCCGACCTTAGGCTGCCATCCGAGCACGCGCATGGCTTTCGAAATATCCGGCCGGCGCAGTTTCGGATCGTCTGAAGGCAGCGGACGATAATCGATTCCCTTCGCTCCATCGAAGCGTTTCTGTATCTCGCGCGCAAACTCCAAAATAGACATCTCTTTGGGATTACCGAGATTCACCGGATACCGCTCCTCCGATTCGCTGAGCAGCAGCAGGCCTTCCACCAAGTCCGAAACAAAACAGAAACTACGCGTCTGCGAACCGTCGCCAAATACCGTAAGCGGCGCGCCTTTAAGAGCCTGATCGATAAACGCTGGCACCACACGCCCGTCATTCAGCGCCATACGCGGCCCATAGGTATTAAAAATGCGCGCGATGTTCGTACGCACTCCATACACCCGGTGATACGCCATGGTGAGCGCTTCCGCGTAGCGTTTACTTTCGTCGTAACAAGAACGAAGCCCCACCGGATTCACGTTCCCCCAGTACGTCTCCGCTTGCGGATGCTCGAGCGGGTCTCCATAGCATTCCGAAGTGGAAGTCAGCAGGAAACGCGCTTTGTGCTGCCGCGCCAGTGCCAGCATGTTGCGCGTACCGGTCGATCCCGATTCGAGCGTTTCGATCGGATGCTCCAGGTAATCTATCGGACTGGCAAGCGAGGCCAGGTGAAACACCCGGTCCACCGTGCCTTCAATGGAAATCGGCTCGCACACATCGTGCTCCATGAACTCAAACCCCGGCCGATCCATCAGATGGCCTACATTTTCCCGATGCCCGGTAATGAGATTGTCAATGGCGACGATCTGATGGCCGCTCTCCATGAGCCGGTCGCAGACGTGTGATCCAATGAAGCCAGCGGCCCCCGAAATTACGTAACGCACTCTCGTTAATGGTACAAAAAGCAGTACTACTTACTCTTATCGGCGCGTCGGCCATTTTGTTTTGGATGCGTTTCGGATTCGTCGTCCACCGCATCCGCCACGCCCGCCCCGACGCCGATTTCCGGCTCGGCTCCCTCGCCCGCCGCTTCTGGATCTTCTTTTCCGAGGTGCTGTGCCAATCCAAGGTCATCCGGGAACGTCCGCTGCCGGGTTTGGCGCATGCCTTCGTCTTTTGGAGTTTCTGTGCATTCGCCCTGGTTACCGTGAACCACATCGCCGCCGGTTTCGGCTTCCCTTTTTTCGAACGCCACAGTTTCTTCGGTGCATTCTATTTTTGGTTCGCCTTCGCATTTGCCGCCTGTTGCGCCGTCTCCATTGCTGCGCTCGCCTTCCGCCGCTTCATCATCCGTCCTCGCACCCTCGGTCCTCTTTCCCCGGAATCCGGCCTCATCGCGCTGCTCATTTTTCTCCTGATGGTCACCTATATGCCCATGTGGTGGGTGCCGGAGAGTTCGCTTGCCGGCCAGGTTCTCTGGTGGATCCACACGTTAACCATCCTCGCGTTTCTTCCACTCATTCCGCACACCAAGCATTTGCATCTGATCCTGAGTCCGCTGACAATTTTTCTCGAGCGCTCCGGCTTCAGCCACATACCGCCTCTCGCCGATGATGAAGATTTCGGCATCGTTGCCGGCAAAGACATCACGCAAATCGCCGCGCTCCAGTCTTATTCTTGCGTCGAGTGCGGCCGCTGCACCGAGCACTGTCCCGCCAACAACACCGGCAAGGAACTCAATCCCAAACTCATCGCACTCGGGTTCAGAAAGTATCTGAACGAATACGGCAATCACGATGAAACGCCGCTGCTCGAAGCCACCATCTCGAAAACCGCCGTCTTCCAATGCACCACTTGCGGCGCCTGCGAATATCAGTGCCCGGTAGGTATTCAACACGTGCCGCTCATCGTCGGTCTGCGCCGCGGCGCGGTCAATACCGGCGCCTGGGAGGACGACCACGGCACCAAACTGTTCCTGAATCTCGAGCGCAACGGCAACGCCATGGGCTTTTCACAAACCGAGCGTGACAAGTTCATCGCGAAACAGGAATTCCCCATCTTCGACGGATCCCAGGAATACTGCCTCTGGCTGGGCTGCATGGGGGCGTACGATCCACAGGGACGCGAGATTGTAGCGGCGTTCGCGCGCGTCATGAAACACCTGGGAACCCGTTTCGGCGTACTCAAAAAAGAGCGCTGTACGGGCGACCCCGCGCGGCGGCTGGGCAACGATCTGGTCTTCGGCCAGCTTGCCGAAGAAAATCTCGAAGCCTTCCGCCAATCCGGCGTAAAGAAGATCGTCTCGATTTGTCCTCACTGCGTCCGTACCATAGCCGAGGATTGGCGCGAATTTGGCGTGCAAGTCGAAATCGAGCACCACAGCGAATTTCTCGCCCGTCATCCGGTCGATTCAACCCCAACCGAAAAAGAGCGCGTTGTCTTCCACGATCCCTGCTATCTGGGACGCTATCGCGGTATGTATGACGAACCGCGCCAGGTCATCTCCCGCAGCGCGGAAGTGCTGGACCCGCCCCGCTCCCGCGAACGCTCGTTCTGCTGCGGCGCCGGAGGAGGGCTCGTTTTCCTCGGCGAGGAAACCGGCCAGCGCGTCAACCAAACCCGCGCCCGCGAACTGGCCTCGACCGGCGCCACCATCGTCGGCACCGCCTGCCCCTTCTGCCAAAGCATGTTCCGCGACGCTCTGGCAACCAACTCCCCCAATCCGCCCCGCCTGCTCGATATCGCCCAAATCGCCGCCGTCGCTCTCGCTGTTCGGGAGAATACTTCAAACTGAGCCGCGACCGGAGGGAGCGGACGCCGTGCAATCCGAATGCTATATTGGCTTAGGCAGGCCATATCGGCCCTTCCACTCCCCCAACCGCAAGAGCGGGCGCGTAGCTCAATTGGCAGAGCAAGTGACTCTTAATCACTAGGTTGTAGGTTCGATTCCTACCGCGCTCACCAACTTGTAAAGTAGGCTAGCAATAAATACAGTTCCCGCCGCGCTTGCGCCAAGTGTAAATTAAGGTACTACCTCGATTGTTCGGAAGCTAATCGAATGAATTGGCAGGCGTTTGCTCTCCCGGAGGAGCCGATCTACCGCGGATCTTCCTCGCAAATCCGATCTCCGCCATCGAAATTTTGCCGCGCGAAAATGACCGTCCGAAGCTCGGGCTGTTGTCTCGTCTTCCCGCTGGAGCATTGCTGCACATTTGTGGAGAGGGATTCGATGCGCGAACAGCGAAGGTTTGCGTAAATGGGCAGTATTACTTCGTCTTCCGTCAGGAGATCGATTGGCCCGAACCTCCCGCCGCCAGATCCAACTGAAATTCCAGCCCCACAGGAACCAAACCCTCAAATCGCCACGATAGCTCGCCGGACCAGATCCGTCGTTACTCCATAAACCACATGCGCCGCCATCTCCTGTACGTGTGACGATGCCGGCCTTTCTTGTGAGGACTTCGATAAACCAAAAGCCGGTACGGCGACCTCATCGGCGGCCAGCCAAACGGCGGTCCCATAAGCAGCTCCATAGCCGGCGCGTGCCAGAGACGCTTTTCCGGCGAATGCTCCATAAGCGGCCCCCACCAGCGTTCCAAATGCATAATGCACAACAGGTCCAACCCACTTCTTCTGATCGTTGGTTAAATCGTGATGCAAAAGACGCCGTGAGATCGCCCGCGCCGTCTTTACAGTCGCATCTTCATCCGGCTTCTGGCCGCCGCTCTGCCCATCCGAGAGATTCTTCGCCGCGGCGGCCCACAAAGACTGGAATTGATTCATCGTCCAGGATGCCGCCAGCCCTCCGGCCGCTCCCGCAGCCAAGCCTTTCCAAATGGCATGATTCTCGGATCTCATCTACCTAATCCCCCGGATGTATGACCGCGCCCATAGGAGTCTATTTCTTTCCGCTAGGGCGCGGAAATATACCAGAGAGACGGCTTCCACCGGAGTGCAGATGCACTGGCAAGCCTCCCTCGAAGTCTTCAACTGGAGACGTCGATTATCTGAAATCCCGCATCTCGAAAGTGGCGGTCGAAGGTAAATGCCGTGCGAATTCCCAAGCGGTGCATCATTGCAAAAGAGACGCAATCGGTGAAGCTGATCTCCTTATCCGCATACTTCCTCATCCAGCGGATCGCTTCGATCTCGTCTTCTCGTGTCGAGGCCAACACGTCAACGCTCTCTGAGACATATAGATCGTCAACGCGATCCGCAGCATAGCGGTATCCAGCAATCCTTCCGAGTAACGTCGCTAGTTCATCGCTTACGTGGTTACTCGTAAAGAATGGCCGGTGAAGGGACGGGAAGATCTTGCTGGCCTGCCGATGATACTGGTCGCGTTTGATGTAGAGCGCCAGGAAAGCGCCTGTATCGACGAAGATCAAAGCTTGCCGCCGTACAGGTAATCATCGTGGCGCGCTGCCAGATCCGAAGGGCCGCCGTCGTACACCTTCAGGTTGTCCCAGAACGGGTCACCGGTTTTCTTTCGGCCTCTTCCGCGAGGAGGCGCAGTCAACATGTTCTCGACGGCTCTCCGTACGAACTCGCCGAAGGAGATTCCCTGCTCTCGAGCGCGGTTGACGGCCCGCTGTTTCAACGGGCCGGGGAGGACAACTGTAGTGCGCTCTGGCATAATTATGCTTATAAATTAACATAACAGCGCGATTTGGAGCCCGCCTTATTCCTGCTCTCGTAGATCGCCGAAAAAATTAGGAACTGACTAAAGCGTACAGGGCGTTCGGTGCCCGTTGTGTGCGCACCAAATGAGGCCGTTCTGCAATAAAAGAACCGCGCACGTAAGTAAGCGGCCAAGGCAGGCGCGGCTGTCTGTACCTGATTTTTCACAAACCCGCACGTAAGCGGTTGTTAAGAAATTCCATACGTACACTTATCCTCCTCCGGGAGTTAAAATGAGCTTCCACCTGCAATGCCGGGAAATGCCAATCCGGAGGGGCCGTCCATTCTCGCCGCGCCTACGCTCGCCGAGGAAACGGCTAACTACGCCGCCGATTCTCCCGATCGCCTGATTGGCCGGATTATCGGGCCGTACCGGATCGCTGCCGAGATCGGCCGCGGTGGCATGGGATCTGTCTATCGCGCTCTGCGTATCGACGGAGAATTCGAAGCCGCTGTCGCCATAAAAATCGTCCGGCATGGAATGAACTCCGACCTCGTACTGAGCCGCTTCCGTACCGAACGCCAAATTCAGGCAAAGTTAGGACATCCCAACATCGCCCGCTTGCTGGACGGCGGAACCACTTCGGACGGCCTGACCTATTTCGTGATGGAGTCCATCGAGGGGCTTCCGCTCACGAAGTACTGCGATTCCCGACAGCTTTCCATCACCGAGCGCCTGAAGCTTTTTCGCAAGGTCTGTGACGCAGTCTCATATGCTCATCAAAACCTGATCGTCCATCGCGACCTGAAGCCGGACAACATCCTGGTGACGGCTGATGGCACACCCAAGCTTCTCGATTTCGGAATCGCCAAAATACTCGACGTTCCCACCGACGGCAGCCAACCCACCATGACCATGGTGCGCATGGGAACGCCGGCTTACTCGAGCCCGGAGCAGATTCTCGGCGAGCCGGTCGGTGTGGCGACGGACGTTTATTCCCTCGGCATCATTCTCTACGAGCTGCTAACGGGAAAACGGCCATACCGGCTCGATTCGCTGGGGTGGGAGGAATCCGCGCGCGTCGTTTGTGAGCGCGATGCAACCCGCCCCAGCTCGGTCATCTCCTCGAAAGCCGATAGCCCCGAGGAGACCGAACAGATCAGCTTCGCCCGCAGGACCACCGTCGATGGCCTGCGCAAGCGTCTGGCCGGGGATCTGGACAACATTGTCAGTGTTGCTCTCCGCAAAGAACCCTCCCGGCGCTATCGTTCGGTCGATCGGCTCAGCGAAGAGATCCAGAATCACCTCGAAGGCCGGCCGGTGCAGGCCAGAGGCGATTCGATTGTCTACAAGACGACCAAACTCATCGGCCGGCATAAGCTCGCATTTGCCGTAGTCGCGGCATTCAGCATTTTGTTCCTTGCCGCCAGCGGCGTAGCGGCATGGCAAGCGCACCGGCTGGCGGTTCGCGTGGATGAGGACCGGAAACTCGCCACTTCGTTTCTTGTCAATGTGCATGAAGCCATCACCAGGCTGCCCGGTTCGACTCCCGTTCGCGAAGCGCTCCTCACCAAATCGATGGAATATTTGAATCGGCTGGCCACCGATGCTGGCGACGATCGCGAAATGCGCCGCTCGCTGGCTCTTGTCTACGAGCGCTTTGCCGACCTGCAAGTCGGGGCGGATGCGGCAGGATTTGGTAAGTCGGCGGAGGCCTTGCAGACATACGAAACCGCTGCCCGCATACGCGAAGCGCTGGCGCGCGAAGCTCCCCAGGATCTGATGGCGCAGCGCGATTTGGCCGCCAATTATTTGCTCGGAAGCTACATCACAGGTCGCGCCAGCACTCTCGATCAACGCATGGCTTATGACCGCAAAGCCTTGGCCATCACCGAAAAGCTGCATGCGGCACAACCTCAGAATCGCGATTACCAGATTTTGCTCGCCAGAGCGTATACGAGCCTCGCCTATGGCTACGGCTTATCGGGGCGCTGGTCCGATGCGATTGCGTATTACCGTAAAGCGCTCGCCATTCGCGAACGAATCGCCGCGGACTCGCCCAACGATACGGCGGCTCAACGGGAGTTGGCAACTCTTTACTACCGAATCGGTGTGACGGAGACGCAGTCGGGCCAAGCCGTCTCCGCGCTGCCCGATCTGCGCGGCGCGCTCGCCATTCAGACGCGTCTTTTGCAAACGGGTGATGAGGACGAGCGGCTTCGGTCGGACGTCGCGAGCACGCGCCACTTCCTCGGAACTGCCCTGGGACAGACCGGCGAATTGTCGCGCGCGCTCGCCGAATTCCGGCAGGCTATTTCAATTCGCGAAGAGACACTCGCCGCCGATGGGCGTGATGCGCGCACTCGCTCGTTGCTCGCCGGCAACTATGCCGAGCAAGCTGCCGTTCTTCTAAAAGCCGGACAGAAGGCGGCCGCCCGCGCCAGCATCCTCCGCGCCTTATCTCTCCAAAACGAATTGCTGGCGCTCGATGCGCACGGTGTGCCGGTGCGTCTATCGCTCGCCGACTATTATGCGCGGCTGGGAGCGATAGATTCTGCGGCCGGGCGCCGTCGCGAAGCGGCACAAAACTGGCGCCGCGCCAGCGCCATCTACGACGAGTTGGACCGCGAGGGACACCTCCAAGCCAGCGATGTGCGGAGCGATGCCGAGAAAGCCAGGACGGAAGCCGCGGCTCACTGAAGCACTGTTCACTCAACCCGAGCCGCAACCGTTCACCCAAACCGAGCCGCAACCGTTCACCCAAACCGAGCCGCAACCGTTCACCCAAACCGAGCCGCGACCGCGAGGGAGCGGTCTTACCAGGGCTCGGAGTATCGGATCTCAGGTAAGATAGCCATATCCTGCGCCGCATAAAGACCGCATTACTGGCATGCCTGCCGTTCGCCGGATGCCTGGCCGCTCCATCCGATTCCCCCGTTCCGGCGCTGCTCGCCTCCCGCTGCCAGATTTGCCACAACGACCAAACTCGTGCCGGCGGTCTTTCGCTGCAAACCTTCGAAGGCATGCGCAAGGGCAGCAAACGCGGCCCCGCCGTAGTCCCCGGCCATCCCGAAAAAAGTGTTCTCTATCAACTCATATCCGGCGGAAAACCGGCCATGCCGCTCGTTGGCGAGCCACTCACCAAGGCGCAAATTGAATCTGTTCGCCAGTGGATCGAAAACGGCGCTCAATGGACCGAAGCCAAAACATGGTGGTCGCTCCTGCCGTTGAACCGTCCGTCGGTTCCCAACGAAACCTCCTCGTGGATTCGCACCCCTATTGACGCGTTCATTTTGGCGAAGCTGCGGGAGAAGGGTCTCGAACACAGCCCGGAAGCGGATCGCCGCACACTCATCCGCCGTCTTACCTATGATCTTCACGGGCTCCCGCCTTCGCCCGAAGATGTCGATGCATTCGTGGCCGACAATTCGCCGGACGCCTATGAAAAGCTCGTCGATCGCCTGCTTGCATCGCCGCGCTACGGCGAGCGTTGGGGTCGTCATTGGCTCGATGCCGCGCATTACGGCGAGTCGCACGGCTACGACAAAGACAAACCGCGCCGCAACGCCTGGCCCTACCGCGATTACGTGATTCGATCTTTCAATGAAGACAAGTCCTATGCGCGTTTCGTTCAGGAACAATTGGCGGGCGACGTTCTGTTTCCCGACGACCCGAACGCCACCATTGCTCTCGGCTTCATCGCCGCCGGACCTTGGGATTACGTCGGACAGGTCGAATTGCGGGAAGGCACATCCGACAAGAAGCTCACTCGCGATCTGGATCGCGACGACATGGTCACCGTCACCATGTCCACCATGGTCAGCATGACGGCGCATTGCGCGCGCTGTCACAACCACAAGTTCGATCCCATTCCGCAAGCCGATTACTACGGCCTCCAGGCGGTATTCGCCGGGGTCGATCGCGCCGATCGTCCCGTCGATCGGGACCCGGCGGTGTTCCGCCGCCGCAATGCGCTCCTCGCCCATCGCCGGGCCGTGGACGTGCTCTTGCGACCTTTGTCAGATGCCGCCGCTGAAGTCTCCACTCCGGAGATCGTTGCTCTCGATAAGCAAGTTGCCGAATGGAAGGAAATCAATTCCACCGACCCGGCCAACCGTCCGCCGGAGATCAAGAAGAAAATCACCGATGCCGCGGTCCGGCGCGCCGCTCTGGTGAAAGCTGCATTGCCGCGGGAATCCGTTGCCGAAACCGATCGCCTCCAGGTGCAGCATGCCGCCATTGATAAAGAAATGGCTGAGTTGCCGAAGCCCCAGCTTGTCTACGCAGCTACGAATTACTTCGATACCCAGGGAACGTTTCGTTTCGCGATTTCCCCTCGCCCGGTCACGGTGCTGGAGCGCGGAAATGTGGATAGTCCCGGCCCCGCTGCGCCTCCCGGCGCGTTGTCTTGTGTTCCTGGCCTCAAAGCACGATTCGACATCGACCCGGCCGCGCCGGAAGGCGCACGCCGCGCCGCTCTCGCCGAATGGATCACCTCGCCGAAAAATATGCTGGTGTGGCGCTCTATCGTCAATCGCGTCTGGCATTATCATTTCGGAGCCGGTCTGGTCGATAGTCCCAACGATTTCGGTCGCATGGGCTCTCTTCCGTCCGATCCCGAGTTGCTCGATTGGCTCGCTGTCGAATTTCGCGATAGCGGCGGCTCTTTCAAAAAGCTCCATAAGCTCATCGTCATGAGCTCCGTTTATCGGCAAGCATCCACCGGTAACGCCGCCAACGCCAAAATCGATGGCGAAAATCGCTATCTATGGCGCGCCAATCGGCAACGGCTCGACGCCGAGTCCCTGCACGATGCCATCCTCGCCGCCAGTGGCAAGCTCGATCTTACGATGGGTGGGCCCGCCGTGGAACAATTTTTTTTTAAGGACGACCACTCCCCAGTCTACGATTATTCCCGCTTCGATCCCGATTCGCCTGCCAACTATCGACGCAGCATCTATCGATTCATTGTGCGCAGCGTCCCGGATCCGTTCATGGAGCGGTTCGATTGTCCCGATGTGTCCATGATCACAGCCAAACGCAGCATCACGATTACTGCGATCCAGGCGCTCGCGCTGCTCAACAATCCCTTCGTGCTCAAACAATCCGAGCACATGGCCGAGCGCGTAAGCGCTGCCGCCTCCAGCCCTGGCGATCAAGTTACCGTCGCCTTCAGGCTGGCGCTCCAGCGCCGGCCCGATGCGCGCGAAGTCACCGCTCTCACGGCTTACCTATCCCGTGAGGGTCTTCCGAATCTTTGCCGCCTGCTTTTGAATACGAATGAATTCATTTTTGTCGACTGAAGCGTATAACGTATGACTCGCAGAAATTTTCTTTGGAACTATGGTGGCGGCTTGGGCGGAATCGCCCTCGCCAATCTGTTGAGCGAATCGGGGCTCCTTGCCGATACGCTGCCCGGTCTTCACCATCCTGCAAAAGCCAAGCGCGTCGTGCAGCTATTCATGTCCGGAGCCGCCAGTCAGTGCGACACGTTCGATTACAAGCCCAGGCTCATTGAGCGTAACGGACAGAAATTCGACCCCGGTGGCAAGATCGAGCTGTTCCAAAGCAGTCCTGGCGCGGTCATGGCCAGCCCCTGGGGTTGGAAGCAGCGCGGCAGTTGCGGTAAATGGGTAAGCGATCTCGTGCCGCACCTGGCCTCCTGCGTAGACGAAATCGCGTTCATTCATTCGATGATGTCGAAGTCGAATGTACACGGGCCGGCCACCTTCATGCAGAACACCGGCTTCATCCTGCCTGGTTACCCCTCCATGGGCGCCTGGATTTCCTATGGCCTCGGCAGCATGAATAAGGATCTGCCAACGTTTGTGGTTCTTCCCGATTCGCGTGGCTTTGCGCCAAACGGGGCGGGAAATTGGTCGGCAGGATTTCTTCCCGCCGCTCACCAGGGCACAATGATTCGGGCAAGCAGCGCCAATCCCATCTACGATCTGTTTCCTCCCAAGAGCGCGTCCTATATAAACGCCGCCGCGGAAAAAGACACACTCGCTGTCTTAAACCAGATGAACAACGAGCACCTCCAATCGCGCGCCGGCGATTCACGTCTGGAGGCCCGCATCGCTTCTTATGAACTGGCCGCCAAGCTGCAATTGAGCGCGCCGGAAGTCATGGATATCTCGAAAGAGTCCCCCGAAACTCGCCGCCTTTACGGTATCGACGACAAGGTGACGGAAGATTTCGGACGCAACTGTCTCATTGCGCGCCGCATGCTCGAACGCGGTGTCCGCTTCGTCCAAGTATGGAGCGGAGCCGACAATGGTTTTCCCAGGCGCAATTGGGACAGTCACGAAAATCTGGAAAAGGACCACGCAGCCATGGCGGCGAGCATGGACAAACCCGCCGCTGCGCTCATCAAAGATCTCAAAGCCCGCGGCATGCTCGACGACACCATCATCCACTGGGCTACCGAATTCGGACGCATGCCCTGCAGTCAGGGCGGCAAAGGCCGCGATCACAACCCGTTCGCATTCACTACCTGGTTCGCCGGCGGCGGCTTCAAAGGTGGCGTGAGCTACGGGACAAGCGATGAATGGTCCTACAAAGTCGCCGAGCACCCGACCTACTGCTACGACATGCACGCCACCATGCTGCACCTGCTAGGCATCGATCACACCCGCCTCACATATAGGCACAACGGCATCGACCGCCGCCTAACCGACGTCTACGGCCAGATAATCCCCGAAATCATAACTGAAAGCTAAAGGCTAGCCAAGCTCAACAGAACCCTGACCGTCAGGGAGGCGCCATCAAACCACCGCGCGAAGCGCGCACCGAATTAAAGCTAATAGCCAAAAGCTAACAGCTATTAGCTTTAAAAATTAAACTTAGCCGCCAGCTGAATCTGCCGCGATCCCGGCACGCTCCCGCCCACGCTCGAACTCGTAGACGTAATCGTTCCAAAGCTACTCCCGTTCTGAATATTCGCGTTCGGCGCATTCCAATTCGGGTGATTCAGCGCATTAAACATCTCCACGCGGAACTGCAGATTGTATCGGCTTTCCCTCCCGAAGTAATTATTTTTGAAAAACGAGATATCCGCATCAGCAATCCCGGGATTCCGCACATCCGGCAGGCTGCGGCCGGCGTTACCGATGGTGAACGGCGCCGGCTGCGAGAACACCGAAGTATTGAACCATTTCGCAATCGTCGGATTCTCTAAACCCGCGCTCTGGCCGTTATTATTCGGCCTTTGATTCGCCGCGAAAATATTGGTTTGGTTTTGGGCTTGCGCCAGGACAACCGGCGTACCGGTCTGCCAGGCGAGAATCCCATTGACCTGCCAGCCCGCCACGAGCAGATTGGCAAAGCGCGGTGCATTGCTGAGGAATTTCTGATTCCTTCCGAACGGCAAATCATAGACGAAACTTACGACCATGCGCCGCGCCACGTCCTGCGGCGAGACGGACCACTCCAATCGACCGTTATACTGGTCCGCTCGAGTTCCACTAATTGCTCCCAGATAGCTCACTGCGGCGGCCGAATTGTCCATGCTTTTTCCTCCGGTAAATGCCGCCAGAAACGTGAGGCCCTTCGAAAAGCGCTTGTCGAGACGAATCGTCATTCCGTGATAGATGGAGTTGGCCCGAGGTTTGCGAAACGACGACACGCCATCGTATTGCGGAAATGGCCGCAGCAGACGATTGTAAGTAACCGTCGGTTGGCTTAGCGGCGACCCCGGCGTAGTGATTACGCCGTAGAACGGGTTGGGCACATTTTGTAGAAGCTGATTGCCAAGCGCCAGATAGGCCGGATCCAATTGCGAATACGGCTGCCCCACTTCCCCATCCACCAGAAACAGCCCGCGGTTTCCGAGATATCCTACCTCGAGCGTCATCTGGCCCGGCAATTCATGTTGAATATTAAAGTTCCACTGAACGGAATACGGAGTGCGATACGAATCGAAAAACGACTCGCCGATGCCGAGGCCGATCTGCGTGAGCGGCCCGCCTGCGGCGCCCAGCGGAAGGTTATATCCGTCCGGGAAAGGATTGCTTAACGTGGCATGAATCGTCCGCTGGTTGTCGAAGCTCGGCTGCAGGTTGCTGTTCGAGCCGAATCCCTGCACGCCGGGCGCTCCTGTCGTCCCCGCGGCCTGCAGACCGGAGGGCGCATAGGAAATGCCGAAGCCGGAGCGCACAACCCATTTGCTGGCCGGATTCCAGGCGAATCCCACGCGTGGTCCGAAACTCTTCCATTGCGTCGGCCCTTGCGCACGCCGGTATTTGCTTTCCGGCGTGTCCACGAAAATCATCTGCCCCACCAGATTGCCGCAATAGAGACAAGCGCTGGCCGGAACCCGGCCTTGGATCGGTGATGGCAGCGAGGGGTCCCAATACGAAAGCCGGTCGTAGCGCTCCGTGCGCGGGAAATCCACGTCCCAGCGCAGCCCGAGATTCAACGTGAAGGTACGGGTGATTTTCCAATCGTCCTGAATGTACAAACCCGTATACGTGCTGGCGTCGGCCGCCGTAGGCTCATGCGTCATCTGCCCGCTATTCGGCAACCCCAGCATGAAAGACGCAAATGGCGAGCCAGTTCCGTTGGCGCTCGTCGTAATTTGCTGTGTCCAGCTCTGGTCGAAGTTAAACTGGCCGTCTGCAAACCCGTATTGCGAGAAGTTGATGAACAGTTTTCGATACTCCCCACCCGCTTTGATCGTGTGATGGCTCGTCACCTTCGTCACGCTGGCCGTGAAGCTGTGCGCCATCGGGTTCTCAATCAAGTCCACATACCCGGTATCTCCCAACCCCGCGCCGTTCGAAAATGCAAACCTCGGAAACTGTAGCACCCGTTGTGCGGCAACATCTCTCAGAGATTGCGGCAGCCCAAGTGTTGTCGGGTCGAACCCGTTGGAAAAGGGCACGCGGACGACATACGATCGGCTGAACCCATAGCGAAAATCCGCCACGACCGTTGGACTGAGGGTTATCGTATGATCCATCGACGCGCTCCACGCGCCGCCCGTCGTCGGTCCGCCGCCGCCCTGCGATGCCGCATTTCCATAATCTTCAAGCTGCGTGCTGTTGTTCCAATTGTGAGAGAGCTTGAAAAACATCCGCCATTTCTCCGTGAAATCGTGATCCAGGCGGCCATCCCATTGGTAGCTGTCGTTCGTACTGTTGCCTGCTACGAAATAGTTGTTTGTCTGGGCGCCGGCCGCGCCCGTATTGGGATTGGGGAAGTACTTCACCGCTGCAACCGCCACCGGATCAAGTCTCGTCGTCGGAATGATGTTGCCCGAGAACGCATCCCGCACATAATTGCCCGATGCCGGATCCAGATGTACCGTGAGCGGATCGTAAATCGTGGTGCCCAGGCTGGAGAAATCTCCCGTCCGAAACGCAGGCAACGGAACCGTATCCGTTGCGGTACCCGCATTGATTTGATTCGTTCCCTGAAATCCGAAAAAGAAAAACGAGCGGTTATGGCCGTCGTAAACTTTCGGAATGTCAATAGGACCGCCGAGCGTTCCGCCATACTGATGCACATGGGAGTCGGGTTTGGCCCGGCCCGCCTGGTTGGCGAAAAAGTCGTTGGCGTTCAGCACTGCGTTGCGCTCGAACTCGAAAAGTCCGCCGTGCCATTGGTTCGTGCCCGATTTGGTCACCAGGTTAATCACGCCACCCGCAAAGCGGCCGTATTCCGCCGATAGCGAGTTGACCTGAACGCTAAACTCCTGCACCGAATCTACAATCGGCGTATATGCTGCCGTAGTGTTGCCCACGTTGTTCTCGGGCAGAATATTGCTGACGCCGTCCAACTGTTCCTCATTTACGGCATTTCGGGAGCCTCCCATATGCGGTGTGGAGGCGTTGCCCACATTATTTACTCCGGGGACAAGGTTCGCCAAGCTGAATGGGTTGCGACCGTTCAACGGTAGATCGATTACTTTCTTGCTATCGATGACCTGCCCCAGCGTCGCCGTGTTGGTTTCGAGCGGCGTGGCGGAAGCCTGCACCTCCAATTGTTCGGAAACCTGCCCGACTTTTAATGAAAAATTTACCGACCGATTTTGCGAGACGTCGATTTTTACGTTCTCTACCCGCGACGAGCTGAACCCTTTCGCCTGCGCCGTGATGCTGTAGCTGCCCGGCGTCACAAAAGGCAATACGTAGCGCCCTGCCGCATCCGTTGTCAAATTCTTCGTTTCATTCGTGGCGGTGTTCGTCACCTGAATGGTCGCGTTGGGTATCGCCGCTCCCGTTTCATCGACAACAGTTCCTTGTACCGTTCCCGTTGGCGTTTGCCCGTAACAATACGCGCTGATGAGCAGCAGGCATACCGTTTGCAAAAAATAACGTGGTCTCATAGTCCCCCTGATTTACCTGGCGGAAAAAATTGGGGACTGACTGAAGCGCACAGGGCGTTTGGTGCCCGTTGTGCGCGCTCACCAAACTGAGGCCGTTCGCCAAGCGGTTCAAGAAACAATCGCTCCAACGCAGGCGTGGCTGTCTGTCCCAATTTTTTCACTGCCCCTTTACCTGGCGACATGATGATCTTCGATTGCCCTTGCCACAACGGGATACTCGGTGACACACGGTGAAATTCGTTGACACAATTGCACTTCCGATAAAATGCAAAAGAATTGAAAGTGGACGCGCCGCCGGCAATCGAGATTCGTGCTCACCTGGAGCGCCTGCTTACAAGCCCTGCTTTCCGAAGTAGCAAACGTTGCCAGCGCTTTCTGGTGTACGTGGTGGGTGAAACGCTCGAAGGTAGAGCCGACAGCCTGAAGGAACGGACCCTCGCGATCGAAGTTTTTGATCGCGCCGAGTCTTTTCATTCGGGAGACGACACCATCGTCCGGGTTGGCGCGCGCGGAGTCCGCAAACGGCTTGCCCAATACTACACGACCGCCGAAGGTTCGCGCGAAAAGATGCGCATTGAGTTGCCGCCCGGCTCCTATGCTCCCGAATTTGTCGCGGCGGAAAGCTTCACGTCCGTTGTACCAACAAGACCATTCCGCCGGATTTTGCTTTTCGTCCTCATCGGCATCGCCGCTTTGGCTGCGATATTTTATTCCGGCGCAAGCGCCCGTGGAAGCGCCTTTGAGCGGTTTTGGGCGCCCATATGGAATACCTCCGGGCCGGTGCTGATCGCTATGGCCCATCCGCTGGTCTATCACGCCTCTTCCCGCGCGATACGCCTCAACGAAGAACGGCTCGGCCCCTCACTGGTGCCGTCTCAACGGCCGCTGCAACTTCCTCCTAATGAACTGGATGGCTCCGACATCGTGCCTGTCCCCGATCAATACGTTGGTTACGGCGATACGGTCGCTGCGACCGAAATCGCCGTTCTGTTGGCCAAGCATTCCAAAGATGTGCGGCTCAGACCTGCCGACCAATTGGAGTTCGCGGATTTCAGCGAAATGCCCGCCGCCCTGATCGGCGCTTTCACAAACCGCTGGAGCATGGAGTTTTCGCAAAAATTTCGTCTTCGTTTCGTGTTTGACGCTCACGGCACACCCGCCATTGTGGACACGGCTTCCCCCTCTCGCGTCTGGAGGCTTCCGTTTGCGGTGGACAACGGTAGAACCGCGGAAGACTATTTTCTGGTTTGCCGGCTGGTGAATTTTTCCTCCAACCGTCCGGTAATTATGGTGGCAGGCTTGAAGCAATTTGGCACGGAAGCCGCCAGCCGCTTCATTGTCGACACAAAAGCCGTCAACGACACCCTCCGCAAGATCGGCTCCAACTGGCAGGATCGCAATCTGGAACTGGTGTTCCACGCGAAAGTAATCGGTAACTCACCCTCCGCCTCTGAGTTAATCGCCTGGCACATCTGGTAACAGTACCGTTTTAGTGGGGCGGACCTCCTGGTCCGCGCCGGGCGTCCTCGCCCGGCTGTTTCCCTTGACGACTAACTAACGTTCTTATACAATCTCCCCAACGTTGCTTCTAGGAGATTGTCATGATCCTTCCGATCGTTAGTCGAATGCTGCGCATTAGCGCGTTATTCCTCCTTGCCGGCGCTCTGCTCGTTGCCCAATCGGAGCGCGGCGCCATTTCAGGCGCTGTTCGCGATTCAAGCGGCGCGGCTGTGCCCCAAGCTCACATCACAATTACCAATACCGCCACCAATCAAGTCACAAATCTCAGCAGTAGCGATTCCGGCGAGTTTACCGCCCCGGAAATGGCGGTCGGAAGCTATGACGTTCGGGTCGAAAAAACCGGCTTTCGCCCCACCCAAATACATGGCTTGACCGTGAATGCCGCCACGACCGCGCGCGCCGATTTCAACCTGGAAATCGGTCAATCACGCCAGGTCATCGAAGTCGAGGCCGCGGCTGTCCAGCTCAATTCCGAAGATTCGAAATCAAGTGTCACCATCAACCAGAAGTTGGTCGATACTCTGCCTCTCGTCGTCGGCGGCGCCGTGCGCAGTCCCTTCGACCTCGCGACCCTCACGCCCGAATCCAAGAACGTCGGCGGTGACGCCGGCTTCTCGCTCGGCGGCGGCCAAGGCGCCAGCTATGGCGCGACTCTCGACGGCGTCTCGGTTAACACCTCACGCGCCCTGCAAAAGAGCTGGGTTTCCTCTAACGCGCCGTCGGTCGAAGCGCTCACAGAATTCACGGTCGACACCAATGGCTTTAAAGCCGAATACGGCCACGCTGGCGGGGGCGTCATGACCTTCGTCGCCAAATCCGGCACCAATCAGTTCCACGGATCCGCTTACGAGTTTCTGCGCAACAACGACTTCGACGCCAACGATTTCTTTAGTAACCGCGCCGGCAAGCCTCGCCAGATCTACAAGCAAAACGATTTCGGCTTCACCGTCGGCGGGCCCGTCTGGATTCCGAAAATTTACAACGGTCACAACAAAACGTTTTTCTTTTTCTCTTACGAAGGCTTTCGCAATCGCAATGGCGCCACCAACGCCACTGCCACCGTACCTACTCCGGAAATGTATAACGGAGATTTCAGCAACTGGGTCACTGCCGCTGGAGTTCAAATCCCCATCTATGACCCCAAGACTCAGGTCACTAGCCCAGGCGGAGTAGTGACACGCACCCAATATCCAGGCAATAAAATTCCGGTGGCTAATTTCGACGCCACCGCCCTCGCCATGCTGAAAGTCTTCCAAACCAGCGGTAATCTTGCCCCGAACAATGGAGCAACGCCCGGTACAGCCGCTTATGTGAACAATAACTACATCATCGCCAACGGCTCGAACGTGCAGCCCGTGAACAAATGGAGCATCAAAGGCGACCATGTGTTCAATGAAAAGCACCGCATTTCCGGCTATTACGGCTACGACCGCGAATCTCAAATTCCAGGGCCGGAAGGTCCTGCGACACTGCCCGGCCTGTACTCCAATTACAATGACCTGCGCCAGAACTCCGATGTGGTCCGCTTTAGTTGGGATTGGACGCTGAGCCCGATTAAGTTTAACCACTTCTACGCCGGAGGAAATAACTGGCGGCAAGATCATAAGCCGCCGCAGGAATACATCGGTAATTGGAAGGATAAGTTCTGTTTCGGAAATGTTCCGGATTGTAACGACAACTTAGTAAGTATTTTCAATGTCGGCTCGAATAACTTTTACTCGGGATGGGGCGGTCAGGCCGATAACGGATCCGAAAACACTGTCTATTCCTACAACGACGACTTTACCTGGATACATGGCTCACATAGTCTCAAGTTCGGCGGTGCGTTTCAGATTAATCACTACAACGGCTTCGGCCGGCAATGCATAGCCGGCTGCCTTGGATTCAGCTATACCGAAACCGGTAGGCCCAACAGCACCGACCCCAATCAGGGCGGTAACTCCTTCGCCTCGTTCCTGCTTGGATACGCCGACGGCGGGCAGATCGATACGATCCGCTTCATCGGCCAGCAATTTCCCTATTTTGCTGGCTTTTTCCAGGACGATTGGCATATAAGCAGGAAACTGGTCTTGAACCTCGGTCTCCGCTGGGAAACGAACCTGCCTCCGACCGGTTTGGACGATCGCTGGTCCGATTTTTCACCCACAACTCCCAACCCAGGCGCCGGAAACATCCCCGGTGCCGTTCTCTTTGCGGGTTCAGGAACCGGCCGTGCCGGATCTCGCTCGCTCGCCGATTCTTACTTCGGCGCCTTCGGGCCGCGCATTGGGTTCGCTTATTCGGCGAACGAGAAGACCGTAATGCGCGGGTCATATGCGCGCTCTTTTGGCCCGCTAATGGCTGTCACCGGCTCGGCTCACACCATGGGTTTCACTCTGACTCAAACGTTCCCCAATCAAAGCGGTGGCATTCAGCCGGCGTTCTTCCTCGGTCAGGGAATGCCTGCCTGGACCGCTCCACCCTTCATCAATCCCTCCGTATCGAATGGATCCAGTGTGAGTTGGTGGCAGGGCCAGGAAACGACACGTCCACCGGAATTCAATAACTTTAACTTCTCCATTCAGCGTCAGCTCAGCTCGAACACACTCGTCGAGGCGTCGTACAACGGTGTAGTCGGTTCGCACTTACAGGCACAACTGCTCAATTACAATCAGGACAATCCAGCCCTGCTCACTGCTTTCGGCGACATTACTCAGAGCACCGCGGTTTTGAACAGCGCGGTGGGCTCGGCTCTTGCCAACCAGTGGGGCATCGTGGCTCCTTACCCCGGATTCAAAGGAACAGTCCAACAGGCCCTTCGCCCCTTCCCGCAGTACACCGTGATCGATACCTTCGGCGGCCAAGGCGATCATAGTGGCCATTCCACATATCACGCAGCGTTGATTCGCTTTGAGAAGCGTTACAGTAACGGAGTCACATTCCAGACCTCTTACGTGTTCTCCAAACTTATAACCGACGCCGACAGCTATTGGGGCAACGCCGCAACCAATACGGGCAACGGCTGCTGTTTGGCGGCCGATCAATACAATCGCCGTCTGGAAAAATCCATTGGCGAATATGACGTCACGCACAACTTCAAGTTCGGATTTGTCTACGACTTGCCATTCGGCAAAGGGCGGCAATATCTGACTCATGGGATTGGCGCATGGATCCTGGGGAATTGGGGCGTCAACGGCGTTCTGACGTATTCGAGCGGAACACCTGTCGGAGTAACTTCCACGTATACTCTGCCTCTCTCTGCGACTGCCATCCGCAGTACGCCGTACATCACTTCCTATACGAACTGGCGGCCGCCAACGAAGGGCGACAAATTCGATCCGTCTGTGGACAACTTCGTAACTGCCGCGGCGTTTCCCCAGCAAGGTCTTAACTTTCCCAACAATGGCTTCGGCAATACTACTCGCTACAATCCCAAAGTTCGCCTGTTCCCCAACCTGAACGAAAATGTCTCGGTAATGCGGGCCTTCCCGATCCGCGAGTCCGTACGTCTCGAGTTTCGCGCCGAGGCCTTTAACCTCTTTAATCGAGTCCGGTTTGGAACCGGAAGCCTCAGCATCCAGAATCAGAATTTCGGTAAGCTGACCAGCAGCACCGATCAGCTCAATACGCCGCGCCAGTTGCAGCTCGCTCTCAAACTCTATTTCTGACTACAATCGGAATAGAGTGGATCGTCGAAGCTTCGTACAAACCGCTGCCGTGCTCGCAGTCAATGCCGCCACGCCGAGCCGGAAACCTGGCATCCCAGGCTCATACCCCGGCCGCGTAGTTGCCATCGAGAACCCAGCCTGCCTCATCTCCGGAAAATATCAGGCCGCTCCGGTCCGGCAAACCATCGAACGTGGCATGAAGGAATTGACCCAGGCGCCTAGCTGGCAGGAGGCTTGGCGTTCCTTCTTTCAAAAGGGCGACGTCGTCGGGATCAAAGTCAGTCCCGTCGGAGGCCGGCTGCTCTCGTCTGACGCTTCCGTCTTGCGCTCCCTCATCGATGGATTGAATCAGGCTGGTGTCTCCAACAGCAACATTCTTGTGTTCAGCCGCTATCGCGAGGAAATCCTCGACGCCGGCATCGATAAATGGCTGCCTTCCGAGGTGCGCTTCGATGCACCGTCTTTACGGTATGACAACGTGCAATTGGATATGGGCGGATACGATGCCAACCACTTCATGGAAATGGCTCTCCTGAAACCAGGAGACAGCCCTACTGATGTACATCTCCGGCGTTCCTACGTTTCAAAGATCGTCACCTCACGAGTCAACAAAATCATTAATCTTCCCGTCCTGAAGCACCATCAGTCCGCCGGTGTGACCATTTGCCTCAAGAACATGTCCCACGGTTTTGTCAACAACGTAAACCGAAGCCACGTCACGCCCACATTGAACGCCTGCGGTATATTTATCCCGTCCGTCGTTAGTCTGCCGGTGATACGCGAAAAGGTCGTTCTTCATGTCGTCGATGCGGTGAAAGCTTCCTATCATGGTGGTCCGGGAGCCAAGCCGCAATTCGTATGGGAGCCGAGAACACTTTTGTTCGGAACCGATCCGGTAGCGCTCGATAAAACCGGCCTGAAAATGATCGATGCAAAGCGCAAAGAAGTAGGCATGCCCTCTATCGCTCTCTCAAAACCCGATCAGTACAGTCATTTCCTGAATGCGCAGGTCGAGCACATAGAAATCGCCGGAATTCTCGGCCTGGGCGAATTCAGCGACGACAAAATTCACGTGAATCGGATCAGGATGTGAAGCTAGCCGCCGTCGTCACCCGGTATTTCAAGTATTCGCACGCCCAACATATTGTCGACCGTTTTCTTGATGGATACGGCTGGCACGGCGAATATCATCATCCGCCGTTCGATCTCGTTTCGCTCTACGTCGATCAAGTCGGCAAGGACGATCTGAGCCGCGAGCGCGGTGCGCGCCATCCTTCCATGCGGCTCTGCTCCTCGATTGCCGAAGCGCTTACACTTGGCGGCGACAAGCTAGCGGTCGACGGTGTCGTCCTGGTGGGCGAGCACGGCCACTACCCGAAAAACGAAAAAGGCCAGACAAAATATCCGCGCTACGAATTCTTCCGCCAAATTGTAGACGTGTATCGCTCCAGCAATCGCACGGTGCCCCTCTTTAGCGACAAGCATCTGTCGTGGAATTGGGACTGGGCGAAAGAGATGTACGACACGTCTCGCGCCATGAAATTCCCTTTTATGGCCGGATCGAGTTTGCCGGTCACCTGGCGCACGCCGTCGGTGGAAATGCCCCTCGGCTCTCCCATCCGCGAAGCGCTCTGCGTCGGCTATGGCGGCGTCGATAGCTACGACTTTCACGCGCTCGAAACCATTCAATGCATGGTCGAGCGCCGCAAGGGCGGAGAATCGGGCGTCCGGTGGCTGCAGGCCTATCGCGGCGAAAATTTTTGGAAGGCTCTTTCCGAAGGAATCTGGCCCGCCGATCTAATGAATGCCGCGCTATGCCGCAGTCATACGTTGACTCCGGCGCGTCCCGGCTTTAATGACATATTTCCCTCGCGCGATCAAATGCGCGCGCTGGTAAAAAATCCTACCGCCTATGTTTACGAGCACGAAGACGGTCTGCGCTCCACCATGCTGTTGATGAACGGTCTGGTGCGCGACTTCAATTTCGCCGCCCGGCTCGATGGCGCACGCAAAATCTTCTCGACTCAAATGTACCTGCCGATGCCGGACGGCCGCACTACACTTGCGAATTTCTTCAGTCCTCTCGTCGCCAACATGGAGCAGATGTTCCTCACCGGTGTGCCTCCTTATCCGATCGAGCGCACTCTTCTTACCACCGGGTTAACTGCCGCCGGTGTGGAGAGCTTGTATCAGGATCAGAAGCGCATCGCGACGCCGCATTTGAGCATCCATTACCAAGCGCCTAAAGAATCCACTTTCGAGAGGGCCTGATGCTGACACGACGAGAATTTGTTGGTTCCGCCGCCGCCGCGCTGCTTCCTGTAGCGCCTAAAAAGCCGCTTCGCATCGCCGTCATCACCACGATCTATAAATATCTTTCGCACGGGCAGCACATCGGCGACCGATTTCTGATCGGCTATCCGCATGATGGCGAATGGCACAAGCCGGACGTCCAGGTCGTTTCACTGTACGTCGATCAAACGCCAGAAGGCGATCTGAGTGAGGATCGCGCTCGCGAGTTCGGTTTTCGCGTGTATTCGACCATCGCCGAAGCTCTCTGCTGTGGCGGGGACAAACTGGCCTGCGATGCCGTGCTGATCGTAGCCGAACACGGCGATTATCCGCGAAATGAGAAAGGCCAGATTCTTTATCCGCGTTATGAATTCTTCGAACAATGCGTGAAGGTTTTTGAAAAGAGCGGACGCGCGGTTCCCGTCTACAACGACAAGCACCTTTCCTATAGCTTCGAAAAAGCTCAGTCGATGGTGGCCGCCTCGAAGAAAATGAAATTCCCGATGCTGGGCGGCTCGTCGCTCCCGGTGACATGGCGACTGCCTTCGATCGATATGCCTTGGGGCGCTCACATCGAAGAAGCCGTAATGGTTGGCGAGGGCGGATCGGACCCGATGGATTTTCATGCGCTCGAAGCGCTGCAGTGCATGGTCGAGCGCCGGCAGGGCGGGGAAACGGGCGTACGTGCCGTTCAGATGCTCACCGGAGACGCCGCCTGGAAGGCTGGCTGGTCGAAAGATCTGTTGAGCGCCGCGCTCTCACGCAGCGACACGCCGCTCGGCCTGACCGTCAAAGACGGCCGAACACAGGATCTCACCGCGCCTGGTGTTCTCGAATCCCTAGTTAACGAGCCCGCCGCTTACCGCATCGAATATCGCGACGGCCTTCGCGCGACGCTGCTGATGCTCAACGGCGCGGTGAAGGACTTCAACTTCGCTGCCCGCGTGCGTGGCGCCGGCAATCTGTCCACTCAATTTCTGTTGACTCCGGTGCCGAACGTGACCTACTCGGCCTGCCTTGTTTCCAAAATCGAACAAATGTTTATGACCCGGCGCGCGCCCTATCCCATCGAAAGAACGCTGCTCACCAGCGGCATCCTTGAAAGCTGCCTTACCTCGAAGCAACAGAATCAGCAGCGCCTCGAGACTCCGCATCTTGCCGTCGCCTACAGGCCGGTGCGGGAGCCGCAATATGCTGCTTGAAAATGCGCGCTGGCCGGATTTGGCCGGTCTGGCGCACCGCACCTTTGTGGTTCCTTTGGGCTCGCTCGAACAACACGGCCATCACCTGCCTGTCTTCACCGACTCGCTCATCGTGTCTCACGTAGCGAGAGGCGTCGAGGAGCGGCGTACGCAAGAAATCGTAATGCTGCCGGTTCAGTGGCTCGGGCATTCGCCGCACCACCGCCGCTTCGGATGTGTCAGCCTCGACTTCGCGCCTTACGTGGAAATGATCTGCGGCATCTGCCGGTCCCTTATCGGGATCGGGGCTCGCAAGATTCTCTTGCTCAACGGGCACGGCGGCAACGACACGCCCTGTCGAGCAGCGCAGCGCGAGCTGAAAAGCGAGTTCGAAGATTTGCGCGATCTATATGTTGTTTACGCCGCTTACTGGAATTTGGCGGCCGAGCGCTTCAATCAAATCCGCTCGTCACCGGCTGGAGGCATGGGTCACGCCTGCGAAATGGAAACGTCTGTCTTGCTCCACAAGAATCCGGTTCTCGTCGATATGCAAAAGGCGAAGCAAGGCGGTCCTGGCCCGCACATCGGCTATCGGGTCACCGACATGCTGAAGCCTCTTCCGTTCTCGCTCATCAATGAGTTCGATGAAATCTCCGAGAATGGTGTGATCGGCATACCCGAGCTCGCGACTGCCGAAAAGGGCGAGCAATTCCTCGGTGCCGCTATCGATGCTGCCGTTTCCCTGCTCGATGAAATGCGCGGCTGGAAATTCCAGGAGGCCAAAAAGTGAAAAAGCTGAGCGCCATCGCTATTGTCCTCGCCGCCGCTGCGATCGTCCGCGCTGACGATCTTAGTGAAGCGTTTCGTCTGGTCGAAGTGGCTTCGGTTTCCGACGCCATCGAACAGCTCTACGGAACCAAGGCGTACATGTCGCATGATATGCGCCCGCTGATGCAGACCAAGTTCGCGGGTCCGGCCGTCACAGTCCTTCTCAAAAAAGAAGAGCACCATGAAGGCGCCCCCGCTCAGCAAGGAATGCTCGATGCTATTGACGAAGCTCCGGCCGGTTCCGTCTACGTAATCGTTCTCGAAGACGGTCTCGATTACGCCGCTGTGGGCGGCCTGATGAGCACGGCGATGAAAGTGCGCGGACTCGCCGGCGCCGTCGTCGATGCGAGCATTCGGGATACCCCGCAGATTACGAAACTGCAGTTCCCTATATTTAGCCGCGGTATCGCACCCTCCACTACAATCAACCACTACCGTTTCGTTGGAAAGAACATACCGATCACTTGCGCCGGCGTCCAGGTCCGGCCGTCGGATATTATCGTCGCCGACATGGATGGCGTAGTCGTTGTCCCGAAAGAGAAAGCGGCCGACGTTCTGAAGAAAGCGCAGCAGCTCGACGACACCGAGCACAGTATGCTGCCGTTCATCGAGAAATACAAATCGATTCGCGAAGCTGTCCGCAAGTTCGGCCGCCTGTAATTAGCGGCTCAGTACGGCTTGACTGCGGTTTAAGGCAGCGCTCAATTGCGCCAGGCCGATCGGTTTCGACAAGTAATCGTCCATTCCGGCGTGGAGGCATCTCTCACGATCGCCGGTCATCGCGTGGGCAGTCATGGCGATGATCGTATGGTGTTTGCCGTTCGTCTTTTCCCGCCGCCGTATCTCGGCAGTGGCCTCGAAGCCATCCATTTCGGGCATCTGAATATCCATGAGAACGGCATCGAACTCGTTCCCCTCGAGCGCGTCAATAGCCTTCCGGCCGGTATCAACAATGGTGACCGCATGTCCCTGGCGTTCGACAAGCCGGCGAATCACTTGCTGGTTCACTACGTTGTCTTCGACGATGAGAATGCGCTGGCTGTTCGTGCGTTCTTT
>JAICIH010000034.1 GCA_025924475.1 Bryobacteraceae bacterium | reverse complement strand
GCTTCACAAGGGGCCCACCAATGCTGGAAGAAAGCACAGCAATGGGCAAAACGGTCCACGCGATACTGCGGAAAATCAGGTCGTTGGCTTTACGATACGCCTCGGTTCCGGATTTCATTCTGGTAAGCAATGGATATAACAGCGGCGTGACGAAAGAAGGCATTTTCAAGCAGCAGATATTAGCCAAACCCATGGCCCGGCCGTATATTCCGTACTGTGCATATCCAATGGATTGGACCAGCGCTGCTCCTTCGACTAATTGACGTCCGAAAACAACGCTCCCACTGCCGGCGCGGGCGAGCCCATATTTGGCCGCCAGGCGGAAGTAATCCCAGTTGAAGCTCCAGTTGGCGCGCCATTTCGACACAAAGAATAAGTCATAAATGAACGGCAGCGGCACTAGCAGGGCAGGCGCTAAAAGCGCATATACACCGAATCCCTCCAAGGCAAGCAATAAGGCCGCGAGCGCGCTTAAGATGGATCCGACAGCCTGCAGGAGCCGCAGCCGCTTCCAATCGAGCGACTTTTCCAGCACTTTGAATCGAAATTCGTTCGGCCAGTCGAGCAGGAAAAGGAACGACATCAGATGCACGAGATGAGCACTCGGCGCATACGCCGCGAAAGGCCGCATGCCGAGCGCGAAGAGATTCACAACAAGAAAAAGGATGATCTGAATGATGCCGGCGCTAGTGAACTGCGTTTGGTAATCAATTACTTCGTCCGATCGCACCTGAAGAATATGCTCACTAAAGCACCGATACGAAACAAACGTGAAGAAGCCAATTATCGAAGTGACGAAACCAAACTGGCCGTACGCCTTTGGTTCCAAGATTCGGACCAGAACGAGCATCAAGCCGAACTGCAGGAGGTCACGGAAGAGGTTAAGGCCGGCGACCCAAAGCACGCCTGATTTCAGGCTGGCGCTGATCGATTCCCGCTCCAGGCTTTGCGATGTGGCTGCGCTCATTGCTTCAGGCGGCGGCACCCGCCCTAATGGTCAACCCGTGTTCCGAGTCGACGACGGCGTCGAATAGCTCGCACTGTTTGCGAGTCATTTCTTCCGCCGTGTAGGGCTGAAATGCTCTCCAATCCGTTGCTGGCTGAAATGGAATCCGGTGCAAAACTTTTTTCCATTGGGTAAAGAAGCTACCGGCGACCCGATCAATGTCATCTTCAGACGCGAAGCTTACGGCCTCGCCAGCCGAAGTGTCGCGAAGCACGGATACCACGCTACTCTTCTCATGGAATAGAGCAACAATAGGCCTCTTGGAAAGTATGTAAGGGTAGATCTTTGAAGCCGTGTAGCCGGGATCATCCGTGCCTGGGACTACGAGAAAATCCGCCCGGCCTAGGACTCGCAGTGCGGCGAAATAGGGGATGCGCGCCGGGGACTCGTCAATATATTTCTCCATACCAAGATCCTTAGCAATCGGCAGCATGGTACATCGGCCCGCACCTGCGGGCGCATAGTCCGTTCCTATGAAATGAAGACGAACTCGCGAAAACAAAGCGGGATGCTCCGCGAGGCCTTTTCGCAGCGCCTCGCAGATTACACGGCACGAGAATTTCATCGCCCTGCCCAAAACCCCGACGTAAACGCCATGCCAATAGCCGTCTTGTTGCCATACCGGCTCGCGGAGGAGATCGACATTACAAGCAGTGCGCTCTGCTAACGCGTGATCGCTAGCGGCCGCTCCGAAAGGAATAGTGCGACAAAGCGACTGGCGTATATTTGGATAGCGTTCCCTAAGTTCTCGATGATACCGTTCGGATACTGCGATTAGGCCGCCGACGCGGGGCATGGTCCAGGCCTCCAGAGACTTGTTGAGACGTTGGCTTAGCCAATATTTGGGGGGGCGCTCGGATGCGGGCTTAGCGTCGTAGTAGTCGGTCACCCATGGATCCTGCATGTCAAGAATGTAGGGGATCGAGAACTGTTTCCGCCAGAGGCGCGCAAGCGCCATTACCGGAAACATTGTCGTCGAGAAATATATAAGGTCAAATTGTTGGCCGGCGAGTATTCTGGCTCCACTCCTATAAAGAAACGGAAGAGCGCGTAAACCAACATTATTAATTCCAAAGGGCGCGCTAATTGAATTTGAGATTGCCTTGGTGCGAACAACCTTCACCTCGTGCGGCACGGTATCTATCAGTTCTTTTTCGAGGACCGCGTTAGAACATTGTGGTTCTATTGCGAGAACGACTGCTTCCCAGCCAAATTGACCAAAGAATGGAAGGCTCATCCGAACACGCTGCATATCGGGAGCGCTTATCGGGGGGAAATTCGGAGAGACAATTAAGACGCGGCGCATTGCGAAACACTGCGAGCCCGCACTGCTCGCGATCCGAGAGCCGCTAAAAAGGCGTGATCAAATTTCTTCATCTCCGCATCCAAATGGCCCTCCGACACGGCAAATTCTCTACTTTTCCGTGCCTTCTCGCGTAAGAGCTCAGGCTGTTCATAAAGCGTGAGGATTTTTTGCCGAAGATCCTCTGGATTCTTCGGCTTGAATAACAGTCCAGCGCCTGATTTCTCAAGAACGGTTCGCAAGCCCGGGAGATCACTCGCGATAACTGGGAGCCCGGCCATCATGTAGTCGAATATTTTGTTTGATACGGTCAGCTCGTGATTGCGGATCCCGCCATGCTCAAGACACAAACCAACGTGATAACCGGCCGCAGCCGAAACGGCTTGATTGGGCATAAACGGAGCGTAAATATTGACTCGATGCGAAATACCCAGATCATCGATTCTACGCCTCAGTTCTCGGCCTCGATCTCGGGGAAGTCGTCCTTGTAAGTGTAGTGTAATGGACTCGGGCAGCAATCTTAAGGCGCTCAAAATCGTAGCCAGCCCACGCTGTCCCAAACCAATCGTTGAATTTCGCCAATAGAGGGCAAAACCAGGCTTCTTATCGTTCGAGAGATTAGAGATCCTTGCCGGGACATTGTATAAAGGAAGAATTCTTCGCACCGTATAGGCATTATTTAGCTCTGCCGCAAGTTCAGGGCTACTGGCCAATATGAGATCGCACTGCGGCAAGCATTCGGCCTGAATTGCCTTTATTATTTCTTTCTCGGTGTCAGTTTGCCCATCGCCCATGTCGGCGTGGTACTCCATACTGTCGAAGATCAGGGCTGATTTTCGCCGCTGTGCCAAACGCGTGAGTGGCAACAACGTGTCGATGTTATGTCCGATATAGACATCCGCATCGATCTTCTTTACCGTTTTCTCAAATTCGGTAGCCAACGACGACACTGCCGGTGACAAGATCCGGCCTGTCATGCGAAACAGAGAGCGAGACACACAGGTCCGCGACTTGGCCACCATGACCTTGAATATTCCGTCACCTCGGTGTGGATAGAAGCAAGTAATGTGGCGTATGCCGATGCCGTGAAACTCAGGAGGACTCATCGACTTCTTCCCAATTGGAACGCAATCGACAAATACTATCGAATGCTCTTTATGAGCCTTGGCGAGAGCCACTGCATGTCTGGGGGCGCGCGGTTCTGCCATCGCAGCATTGGTGGTGCATACACAGATTGTCATTCCAAAGTTCACGAGGTTCGAGTCAGAACCATACCGTATCCAGTGAGCTTGCCGATGCATCCGAACGAAATAATGGAGACCACCGCAAAGGCTAAAGCGCCAAGGTGGTCCAATTTACTTTTGTGATAGCTGTGCCAGAAAGGATCTCGCTTCAACCACAAATCCGTCTCCTTGTAGGCGCCGCGAATACTGATTGGCTGAAGCTGTTTTGTCGACCCACACAGAAGCTGCCGTAAGGCTCCTGGATTGTACGGTTTAACATGGTCGAAATCATCATAGAAGCCGCGATGATAGAGCGGGGTGAGAATAATGGCTATACCACCCGAACGCAGCTTCCCAAGGTACTGATCGAAGAAGGAAATGAGCGAAGGATAGTCCAGATGCTCAATTACGTGGGAGAACAGAACAACATCAAAGTGCCCATCCAAGGAAGCTATGTCCTCCGGCAGGATGACATTTCTACCTAGACCGCGATTGTGTTCAACGGTTTTTGGATTGCTGTCAATACCTACATACTCGTAGGCTTGAGAACGGATGAGCGAATAAAACCGCGAGTAGCCGCAGCCAACATCCAGTAATTTTGAATGGGACCCCGCATATTTTCGAAGTGTTCGTCGAATGAAGCTGTACTCTGAATTTGTTTTGCTGCGCAAGTCGTGAATGCTTTTGACAAGGCCGCTTAGTGTTTTCCCACCCGAAGCCACAAGCTTGTTCCCACTCTCGCGCCGCAGTTCGGGAAATACTGATTGAAATCTGACATCGTCTTTTGAAGGTAATAAGCTGGCCATAGAATCTCGAGATCGTTTCGACTAGTAAGCAGCAAGTGAACTATGTATGCCTCGTTGAAGCGCAAACCTTTATCTTGTAGCCATCTGTACGGGTAGTCATATGGAAGAAAGATATCGTGTATATGCACCAACACTCCGGGATTGAGGCGAGGGATGACTTCCAAATAGAGCACTACGACATCATTCCCAGGCTGAAGGCAGTGGCTCGAATCAATGAAGAGGATGTCGCCTGGCTCTAGCGCGGAAAGAAAGCCGCGATCGGAAACCATTTCAATTTGAGACTCAATCACGCGATCCGCAATCGATCGGACCTCCATTCTCGGATTTGGATCGACGCAGGTCAGAGTAGTTTTTAGCTGCCCGTCTGTTATCGCCAGCCGTGAAATTCTTGTGCTATTTCCCGAACCGATCTCAACGATCTTTCCGGGCTTGAGAGTACGCACGATCGTATAGAGAACTTCCGCATCCGGCGAAGAAAAATAGTCATTATTAAATGTGTAGCCAACCGGATTCGCCGATGGATCATGCCATCGCTCAAAGCAACGGCTAAATTGATGCAGTTGATTGAGGAGTGTATCAGGACTAAACCCCGATATGGCTCTTCCCCACTCAAAGCGCGGCCGGTCGAACTGTCCGTTGCCATGCAATCGCGCCAAGCGCCGATCTTCTTGTTTCTCGGCTGTGAGAGTGTCGAGGTGAAGGTTAACAGGCGCCAGGCACCGATTAATCGACCATTTGATTTTTGTGGTGATCGCCATGATGACGTTTTAGTAGCTATCAATTCCGTCCGCCAAGAACGACCAGCGCCCAGGCGCGCGACCAATGTAAGCGGTTCGCTTCGAAACTTGTCCATAGCCGGCTCGCTTCCTTACGATCGATCCACGGCGATTGGAGGGCCATTTCTCTTAGTTGACTCGCGTGCCGTTTCATCCATCGATCGAGTGGAAACGAAAAGCCAGCTTTGCGGCGGCGAGCGGCGGCAGAGACCAGGTCGTCGTTAACAGCCCGCACAAGATTTGGCTTATTGGTCGACGGATCAAGCTTACTGTTGGGCGGTATCGCAAGCGCCGCGGCGGCAACGGTTCTGTCGAGAAATGGAACACGCACCTCAATGGATTGCGACATGCTGAACACGTCCGTGTCGCGCAAGAGCTGGTCATGCATGTAACGTCGCAGTTCTATGGCATTAAAACCGTTGGTGGAAGGGCGCCCGCTGGCTGTCTGGGGCCTTAAGGCAAGGCGGTGACGATCCATGGCCGCATTCAGTTGCGCTTTACCAAACCCCAGAAGCCTGCCAACTTGGCTCGGCGCGTAAAAGCCGCGCATAGATAGATACAGATTTTCGTTGGTGATTCCGCCGCGCAACGCATCCAAGCGCATCCAACTCTCACGGCCACGCCATTTGCCGAATGTGACCGCCGCGTGTATTAGTCCATTTCGAACCACTCGGGGAGCCGACGCCAAACGGCGGATGGACGCGCCGTGTCGCATCAGCCGCCGGTAATGCGAATAACCCCAAAAGATTTCATCCGCTCCCAAGCCAGACAGGATGACCTTCAGACCCGCTCCGCGGGCAGCCCTGGACACAACAAACGTGTTGAGACCATCGTTGGTAGGCTGATCCATCGCGGACAACATTGCAGGAATAGAGGCAAGGAAATCCGCGCTGGTGATCCGGACCTCAGTATGGTTCGTTCGGAAACGTTCGGCAACCATCCGTGCCGGCCGGGCTTCGCTGAATTCGGATTCGTCGAATACAACCGTTACAGTGCTGAGACGTGTGTGCAAACGGCTGGCCATGCTAACCAGGGCAGCCGAATCAACACCCCCGCTCAAAAAAACGCCGACCGGAACATCGCTGACAAGATGGCGAGCGATCGAATTTCCGAGCGCGGATCTCAGCTTGTCCTCGGCGGGCAGAATGTCCTCGGTCTTTTGGGGTTCGTCAATTCCCGAATATTGGCGCACAGAGATGTTCCGGCAGTCCGCCTGAATGTATTCGCCCGGCATCAGACAACGGACGTCACGAATAGCAGTGAGGGGCGAAGGGACGGAGCCAAGCAACAGGAATCCGCTGATTGCATCTAGATCAGGTTCTCGCGAGCAAAGCGCAGCCCCGTGAAGCGCCTTGAGCTCCGACGCGAACGCTAATCCGCCATCCGGACGAGCGTAATAGTAGAGCGGCTTTATGCCAAACGAGTCTCTTGCCAGGATGAATCGCGGCGATCGGTTGGCTGTTCCCTTCTGGTAAAGAGCAAACGCAAACATGCCGTGAAGACGTTTGAGCAACCCATCGATTCCCCATTCTTCGTAGCCATGAATGATGACTTCAGTATCGGAGCAGGAACTAAACCTGTGCGACTGTAACTCCCGATGTAGATCCTTGAAGTTGTATATCTCACCGTTGAAGACAACCCAGATGGTTTTGTCCTCATTTGCCATCGGCTGCCGGCCCGCCGGAGATAGATCGATGATGGCTAATCTACGATGGCCGAGCGCCGCGTGGGCATCGCTAAAGAATCCATCGTCATCGGGACCGCGATGCTTTTGGAGTTCAGTCGCATGCCTGACCGCTTCGGCATCTTGCGAACTTATGCTCCCCTGAGCCCGGAACATCCCCGCTATTCCACACATCGCTTACCCTTCAGCGGCATTTCTTGACATGCGCTTACGGCCCAAATAGTAATCGGTTCTGTAATATGCATAGGAACTGTCCGCCGCAGATCGCGGGTTCCAATCATTCAGAATCGTCCCCAGCAATTTTGTCCCGTCTTCGCTGAATCGTTGCCGCGCCGCGAGAGCTGCATCGCGTGTAGTCCGGCCGGCGCGGACTACCAAAATGACCTTATCCGCCATCCGGCCGAGGACGCGTGCATCGGAGATCTGCAACATCGGAGGTGTATCGATCAGCACCGTGTCGAACTCCTCTCGCGCATAGCCGAGCAATTCAGGCATGTGTGAGTTATAGATCAAGGTCGTAGCAGCGAAAGTCTCCGGGCCACTGGTCAGAACGAAGAGGCCGGGAATTTCCGTTTCCCGAATGAGTCCGCCGAGCGATCGATCGCCGTTCAGAACCGTACGCTCTCGCAACAGGCTGCTCAGGCCGCGCTTATTGTCCATCGAAAATATTTCATGCTGGCGCGGCCGGCGCATGTCAGCGTCAATCAACAAAACTTTCTGACCGACTTCGGCGATCGCTATCGCCAGGTTGCTGACAACCGTCGATTTTCCTTCCTCAGGGCCGGCGCTAGTCACAACGAGCACTTTTGGACTCTCGCCGTTTTCTCCGGAGAACAAAATCGAGATGAGCGTCGAGCGAAAACTCTCGGCGACCAGAGATGGCTTGCGGCGCCATGTCATCAACTCAACCTTGTCCGCCTGACTGACTTGCCCCGGAAGGGCGAGGGCCACTGAAGAGGAACCCGCGGCAGCGGCCAACGCTCGCGGCTGGGCTTGCAGCTTTTTTCTACTTTCGTATTTGCCCGACGGGATAATTCCCAGCTCCGGCAGATTCAAATACAGCGGACAGTCGCCCGGCTGCTGGATCGTGCGATCCGCACTTTCGCGCATCACAATAAACGCCGCTCCCAGGAAGATGCCCACAAACAGTCCCATCCCCGCGCTGTGTACCGGCTTTGGTTTGTAGGGATATCCCGGAACTTCGGCCGGATCCACTACACGAACATTGCTGGCTCGCATGGCCGACGCGATGGTCGATTCCTTAAGCTGCTGCAGCATGGAATCGTAGAGCTGGCGATTGCTATCCGCTTCGCGCTTCAGGATCTTATATTGAATGGACTTCTCGCCTTCGCCAGTCACTTGAGCGGTCTGCGCCTGGTAAGCGGACGAGAGGAGCTTTTCTTTGCGCTCGGATTCATCGTATTCGTTTTTGATGCGCTTCAGAATTGCCGCACGATCGTGTTGAAACGCGGCTTCGAGCGAAGCCAGCTCGGCCTGAGCCCGTTTCAGGCTTTTGTATTCGGGCGTGTAAGTCGCGCTGAGCTGGGCGACTTGACGGCGCAGATCGGTGATCTTGGATTGCACATCGCGCAGCCCATCGTCGTTCAGTACATCCGGCAAAGCGTCGGGGGAACTGTGCTGCGCCATTTCGTAGCGCGATTGCCGGGCTATGCGCTCCGCAGTGGCGGCCGAAAGCTCCTGCTGAAGCTGGCGAAGCTTTTCTTCCGAAACGCTCGTTTTTTCATCGGTAAAGAGCAGACCGGATTTTCGCGCGTAGGATTGAAGCGCATCTTCGGAGCGCTCGAGCTTGATACGCATGTCGTCGAGCTGCCTGGCCAGCCAGTTACTGGTCCTTTCCGTAGTCTTCCAGCGCGCTTCCAGATTTTGCTCGATGTACTCGTTCGCCAAGGTATTGGCAAAGCGCGCGGCCAATTGCGGGTTCGCCGAATCCGCAGTCACCTCGATGATGCGGGTCTGCCCCGTAACGTGAACAGCTATGCTCGCCGCTACTTTCTGGAGCGCCGCATCGAGGGCGCCGCCGGCAGACGGCTCCGGCAGATTCAGAACTTTGCGCCAAGCCGAGACGCGTCCCGTGGGACCGGGCGCCGGCATATTCTTCTTGAGCTTCGCCTCGACGCGCTTCAGCAGCGAGTCGCTCTGAAGAATTTTTATTTGGGTTTGAATATCGGCGGTTTCCAGGCTGTTGCTCGCCGGCGTGACGGGGCTGACTTGTTTAAAGTTCAGGAAGTTGTCGTTCAGTTCGAGGATCTCCAATGAGGTGCGGGCTCGATATAAAGGCGTTTGCGGCAGAGCGATCAGCACGCCAAGCAGCGCGCCGGCAAAGGCAAATACGATCCAAGTTCCCCGATGACGGCGAAGAATGCGCCAGTATTGGATCAGACCGGGCGGGTCGAATTCCTCGTTGCTCTCGCGCCCATAGGCAATCGGCTGAATTTCGCCGTATTGACGCCCATCGCCTGATTCCGGCAATCGATTCAGATGTGGCATGGTTAATACCGCGCGTAAATGGCGGCGCCCGTCGCAATCTGCACCGCCGCTTCGGCCGTTCTCGCGGCGATGCTTCTGGCGGCGCTGTTGGGGATGAACAGGATGTCGCCGGCCTTCAGCGGCAGGTCGGGAGCTTTTCCAGCCATCAGATGTTTCAGGTCGATACGAATTTCCATGCGGTTGGCCTGGCCTGCCACCGTGCGCATGATCTTGGCCTTTTCGGGCGCTGCGGTTTTGTTTAATCCCTGGGCAAGCGAAAGCACCTGCAGCGCGGAAAGCGATTCGTTCTCGCCGAGGATAAAGCCCCCCGGCTTGTTGACCGAACCCACGCAATAGACTACGTCCGCTTTCGAGACGGAAATCACGTCGTGCGGCTTGATGATGATGTTCTCGGCCGGGTCGGTTGCGTTGAGAACGCTCTTAGAACTGACGGAGGCGACGCTGAACTGGCCGGTGGAATCGCGCTTAGCATTGGAGAGTGGGATGTCTCCCCAGGCGAGACTGCGGGTGATCCGGATGGTATTGCCCGCGTCCGATCGAAGCCCGCCGGCCATAGAGAGAATTTCGAAGAGAGTTTTGCGGCCTTGTAACTGATGAACGCCGGGCGTAGTAACGGCGCCTAAAACCGATACCGGCTGGCTGCGGAATTCGGTAACAGCGACGACCACCTCGGGATCCTTGAGATACTTGCGCAACCGGGCCGCTATCTCCGTTTCGAGCTGAGAGGCGCTCAGGCCGGCGGCGCGCAGACGTCCAGCGAGCGGCAGGTTCAGATCGCCGCGCATATCGATGCGCATCAGCTTGTTGCTGATTTCTTCGATATCGGGAACGAAGACCGTGACCTGATCGTCCGGACCGAGAATGTAACTCGCCGGAGGGCTCGCGACATTCGCGGTTGACGGCGCGGGAACTTCCGCCGGTGCGGGCGCCGCTTCGAGATGGCCGGATGTTTGGCCAATGCAGACAGGCGCGGCGGCAACCAGAGCGGTGACGAGTAGAACTGTTCGGGCAGACATGACAACGCGCCGGCTAACGACTGGGCACAGCGCAAGCGGCGAGCCGCGGCCCGTGAGCCTCGGGCTGTCCATTCTGGTTGAGCTTCTTCAGTTCGAGCGCCAGCATGTGCAGGCGGCCTTCCAACTCGGCGACGCGATATTCGAGCGTCTCCTGCGGCGCACGGGCCGGTTGTTGGAGCAGCAAGTTGATGGCGGCTCGAGCCATTTCGGAGATGCTTCCGACACCGTGCGTAAAGCACAGGTCCCGGAACTTTTCGTACTCTTCCGCAGTAAGGCGGAAACTGATCATCCTGCTTCTGGATTCAATCATGACCGGAGGGTTTGTAAGTGAATTAAATTGTGGTGATCCATTCACGATCGATCTCGACCGCGACCGAGCGCTGCAGCATGGCCACAGAGACCACGATTCTCCAGTCGCTCTTTTTTTTCAAGAGAATGCCTTCCAGCCCTTCCAGGGAGCCGCGCCGGACTCGAATACGCTGGCCTTCGCGCAAGAACGGACACGGCTCGGCGACGAGGCCGGATCGCAAAACGGCCCGCACCGCATCGATTTCCGACTCGGAGATGGGCGCCGGCTCATTGCCGAACCCGACGACGGAGACAACGCCGGGCGTGCTGACGATAGGGAGCCGTTTCCGGGCGTCGAACCGGCAGAAGACATAGCCGGGGAACAGAGGGCGGTCCGTTTCGACGATGCGATCGGACCAGCGCTGCCGGCACCGATAGACCGGCAAGTACTGCTCATATCCTTTGCTTTGTAAAACAACGGCCGCAACACGTTCATGATTGGACTTGGTTCGAATGCCGTACCAGGGCAGCCTAGGAACGCTGGCCCGCGACGGGGCATACGTGTTCCTATCGAGAAGAGTCATTTAGGAATCAATGAATTACAAGCCGGCGAATGCCGTTTTCAGGACCGAGCGGACAGGCTTCCGCCCCTTCAGTCCCAGAGTCGCTTTTTCGACGGGCGCAGTCGGGACCGCGTGCGAACTATTGAAGAAATGTTGTGTAGTTACGTAATACCATGTCGACGGCGGTAGTACCAGGACATTTTTACAAGGTTTGGGTTATTTTGGTACTTTTTTCCATTTTGAAACGGTAGTACTAAGGGAAAATCCTAGCGCAAGTTCGGCCACAACCACCGTATTTTCAATGGCTTACAGAGCCGCAACCAGGAAGGGAGCGGTTGTGACCATTCAATGTGACGAACTCGCGCTAAAAAATTTGGCTGATCGGCAAAACCGATCAGCCAAGTTAGTGGGTTGGAGGAGAAATCCGCGTCAATAAAAGTGCAGGTAAAAAATTTATGAAGTTTCTTTAGTATGAGGTACCTCCTAAAACCCTGTCAAGGCGAAAAGCGCCGCCGAGACCATTGAGGGAGGCCTCGCACTAGATCGGTGTGCATCGCGAGCCACTGCTGTTGCCGGTTACCGCTCTCGCCGCGGGCATTTTGCTGGCTCATTTTGTATTTTTACAGCTCGGCGATTTGATTGTTCCGGCCGGGCTTGCAATTGTCGCTTGCCTGCTGGCGAGCTTTTTTACCGCCCGCCGCCGGGTACGGCTGGCCGCGGTAAGCGCCAGCCTCGCTCTGGCAGGCATGGCCGCACAGATTGTCCATCGGCCCACGCGAACGCCCAAATTGACCGCCAGTGACGGCGAAACGGTGATGCTCAGCGGGTGCGTAGTGAACCCGCCGGTATTTTCGCCGGACCGCGAACAATTTACGCTGCGGCTGGCCCCGAAGGCCGAAATTCGGCTGACAGCGAGCTTGAAGCCCGGCGAAAAATTTCCGCTGCAATACGGGCAGCGAGTGGAAGTGGCGGCGAAGGTTCGTACGCCGCGCAACTTTCAAAACCCGGACGCGTTCGACTACGCCGGGTATCTGGCGGAGCAACATATCTATTGGACGGGTTCGGTGGCGGACCCCGCGTCGATTACCGTCACCAGCGGCCGCTGCGGGTCGCGCCTGGTGGCCGCGCTGTATGCAATCCGGACACTCGCGCTCGACCGCCTCACCCAGCTCTATCCGGACGATCCGCACACGGCCGCTCTCCTGGAGGCCACATTGTTGGGAGAAACCGGCGGCATGGAACGGCGCTGGACCAGCGATTTTCGGGTGACGGGGACGTATCACGCGCTGGTGATTTCGGGCCAGCATGTGTCGGTGCTGGCATTCACTGTGTTGCTGGTGTTGCGCCTGCTGCGGCTGCGGCGCATTCCATCATTGGGTGCAGCGACCTTGACGAGCTGGCTCTACGCCTTCATTACCGGCTTCAGCTCGCCGGTGGTTCGGGCGGCCGGTGGATTTACGCTATTTCTGCTCGCCAGTTATTTCTTTCGACGAACACGGATTTTGAATGTGCTCGCCGGGATCGCAATGTTCTATCTGCTGTTGGACCCGGATCAGTTATTCGACCCGAGCTTTCAGCTTTCCTTCTTATCGGCGGGGGCGATTGCGGTGTTTGCGGTGCCGGTCATGGAGCGAGTTACGGAACCGCTACGCGCGGCCGTGAAGCGTTTCAATCAGATCCACTATGACCCGCAAGTGGAGCCCAAGGCGGCGCAATGGCGCGTGGAGTTGCGGCTGCTGGCGGAGACGATTCGAAGCTGGACAGGCCTGCCAGTACGGTATGCCCAATACATCGTTTCGACCGGCACGCGGGTGGCGACGTTCGTTTTAGAAGCGGTGATTGTTTCCGCATGCGTGCAATTCGGGCTGGCGCTGCCGATGGTCAGCTACTTTCACCGGCTATCGATCACGGGGCTATCGGCGAACATCATCGTCATTCCGCTGCTATCGCTGGTGGTTCCGCTCGGATTCCTTTCGATTGTTACCGGCTGGCAAGCGCTGGCATGGCTGACCAAGCTGCTGCTCGGGTGGGCGGCTGGAGTGGCGGCATGGCATGTACATTTCGAGCCGGCGTGGCGGCAAGGCGCGATACCGCTCGCTCTCTCGGTAGCGTTTGCCGCATCGCTTGTAGTGTTGGCCGTAGCCATTCGCTACAAACGCTGGATCACACCCGCGCTCGGATTTTCGTTGGCCTTGTTTGCGATCGTCTGCTGGCAGCCCTGGAAGCCGCTGGTGCGGCCCGCGCAACTGGAACTGACGGCGATCGACGTCAGCCAGGGCGACAGCCTGCTGGTCGTGTTTCCGGATGGAGAAACGATGCTCGTCGACGCGGGCGGCTTTCCGGGATTCGAGCGCATGAAGCGCAAACCGCGGCTCGATATCGGCGAAGATGTGGTGTCTCCGTATTTATGGAGCCGGCGTATTCAGCGGCTGGATTACGCAGTGCTGACGCACGGCCACTCCGATCATATGGGCGGGCTCGCCGCGATCCTGAATAATTTTCGCCCGCGCAAACTGTGGATTGGCGCAGAGCCGCAGACATCCGCGTGGGCAGCGATTCAACGCACAGCGGCAGCGGACGGCGTGCCGATTGTCGCGTTGAACCGCGCTTCGGCTCCGTTCTCGATTGGGGGCGCCCAAATCCGTGTGCTCGCTCCGTCCAAGGACTATGTGATCGGCGAAAGCGCCGCAAACGACGATTCGCTTGTGCTCGAAATCCGCTACGGGCGCCGCAGCATTCTGCTTACCGGCGACGCGGAGCGGCCGATCGAAGAAGATCTGCTTGCAAGCGACGAATTGCGGCCGGTGACATTGCTCAAGGTGGGACATCACGGCAGCAAGACTTCTTCGAGCGAGGAATTTTTAGAAAAAGTTGCGCCCGAATTCGCTCTGATTTCAGACGGCTATCTGAATCAGTTCCATCATCCGCACCCCAGCGTTCTGGCAAGGCTGGCGGACCACCACACCGGGATTTTTCGTACCGACCAGCGTGGTTTAATCACGTTCCGGACGGATGGGGATAAAGTGGAAGTGGAAACGTTTCGGTAAAGCGAGGACTGGATGGAGAGCGAAAATAATATCGGCAGCAGCCTGGGGTGGTTCTTATTTGGAACGGCGGTGGGCGTGACGGCGGCGATCCTGTTGGCTCCCGGCTCGGGCAAGGCAACGCGGCGCAAGCTGGCGAAACAGGCGGCGCGGGGCCGCAAGAACTTTTTTAACGCTACTCAGGACGCCGTTGAAAAAGGGCGCGAGCTGTTTGAGCGCGGCCGTGAAATCGCTCAGGAAGCTTCCGAAATGTTCGAGCGCGGGCGGCGCGTAGCCGAGAAGAGTTTCGAAGAGCGCTTCTAGTGAGTGCGGCGGCGCGCATGACCGCATTCGTCAACGAAGCGTACACGGATTTCAGCCGGAAAGAAAACGCGGACGCAATGCGCGCCGCGCTCGCGAACGTGCGGTCCGAGTTGGGCCGCGAATACGACCTTTTGATCGTCGGCGAGCGCCGCAAATCGGCGGCCAAGCTGGAATCGCTAAATCCCTCGCGGCCTTCGGAAGTAGTCGGCATCCACCAGAAAGGCACGGAGCAGGATGCGCGCGACGCGGTAGAGGCCGCTCACACGTATTTCCCGGACTGGAGCCAGACATCCTTCAAGCAAAGGGCAGACTTACTACTGCGCACGGCAGCTCTTCTGAAGGAGCGCAAGCTGGAGTTCGACGCATGGTTAGTCGTCGAAGCCGGCAAGACGTGGGTGGAAGCCGATGCCGATGTTTCCGAAGCGATCGATTTTTGCGGCTACTATGCGCGACAGGCATTGAAGCTCGCGAATCCGGAGCCGTTAGTGCAGCTTTCCGGCGAGCGCGATGAGATGGTCTACTTGCCGCTCGGCGTGGGTATTATCATCCCGCCCTGGAATTTTCCGCTAGCCATTCTGGCCGGTATGACGACGGCGGCGCTGGTTACCGGAAATACAGTGGTTATCAAACCTTCGAGCGATACGCCGACCATCGCGGCGAAGTTTGCCGAGGTGCTGCTCGCCGCCGGATTTCCAGCGCGCAGTTTCTCGCTGCTGACAGGAAGCGGCGCCGCTATTGGCGATGTGCTCGTCTCACATCCCAAAACACGGTTCATTTCCTTCACAGGCTCGCGCGATGTCGGCCTGCGTATCAACGAGCTGGCCGCAAAAACTCCGAGGGGACAACTCTGGATTAAACGCGTGGTTGCCGAGATGGGCGGCAAGGACGCGATCATTGTGGACCAGGAAACGGATCTCGACCAGGCAGTTCTTGGCGTGCTTTACTCGGCCTTCGGATATCAGGGACAGAAGTGTTCGGCATGCTCGCGCGCCATTGTGCACGAGGCGGTCTATGACGAATTTCTGGCGAAGCTCAAGAGCAAAACCGAGGCGCTGAGTCTGGGCCCGTCCGACGATCCGGGTAACTACATGGGGCCGGTAATTAACGCGCGTGCGCGCGACTCGATTCTCGGCTACATTGAAACGGGTAAACAGGAAGGCCGCTTACTTACAGGCGGCAAACCGGGCGCCGGCGACGGATATTTTGTTCAGCCGACAATTCTTGCCGACATTGATCCAAAAGCGCGTGTATTTCAGGAGGAGATTTTCGGTCCGGTGCTGGCTGTCGCCAAGGCTACGGATTTCGACGACGCACTGCGGATGGCGAACGATTCCGAATACGGTTTGACAGGGGCTGTTTTCACGGCCAATGGCGCGAACGCGGAAAAAGCCCGGCGGCAGTTTTTTGTAGGGAATCTATATATCAATCGAAAGTGCACCGGCGCCATGGTCGGCGCGCATCCGTTCGGCGGCTTTAATATGTCGGGGACGGATTCGAAAGCCGGCGGCCCGGATTATTTGCTGCAATTCGTGCAGGCGAAATCCATTGCTGAGAAAGTGGGCTGAATTATTCTCGGACCGCCCGAATGTAACTAGCAAAGCATACTTGAGGCTGGCAAAGCGTCTTCCGATACAGCGACAGCTTTTAGCGGTCAGCCATCAGCGCTCAGCGTTTGAAAAGGTTTTGAAGCTAACAGCTGAGAGCTGGCGGCTGAAAGCTATCTCTGTTGTACGCGTCTAAATCTTAGAGATAAATTCTCAGATCACACGTTCAAGTATCTAAAAACTTCCTAATTGAATCCGAATAGATAGTGATGAATAGAGTTTTGATTGACGCATCAACATAAAACCGATTGGCTTGTGACTTGCTTCGAGCTGGGATTATGTCAGCAACCAGCACCACACCGGCGCCGAAGCTCACGGCTTCGTCCGGTGACAATCAATTCCAACTCAGCGATCACGAGAAGAAAACGCACGTGACGCTAAACCTGCAAACTCATGGTCCGCTCGTGAAAGGCTCCGTTGCCAAAGCGCCGACACTCGAATACCGCGGCGTCGAGGGAACATTCACATTCTCAGGCGAACAAGTCACCGTAGAAACCAGCGCGCTTGGGAAGATGTACACGGTCACGTTGAACATCGTGCCCGATCTGCGGACGCTGTTGTTCACACTAATGCTGCCGCCCGTTGTTCATAAGAGTGGCGAAGCGAAGCAGGCTTTCGATACGATCGCCATTAAATCGGAACGCCATACTTCGATAACCGGTACGCCGACAAATCCAGGCGCCGCGACAACATACACCTGCTTAAAGATGCATGGAACGGCGGCGAAAGTAGAAGTTCCCGCCTAAGAGCGCAAAGGGCGCGGATGCACGCCGCCAGACAATGAAGGAACTCACTGACTCTTCGGGCGGTGCGCTTGACCCCGTGCCCGTTTTGCGCGTGTTCCTCAAAAGCGTGTTCCGGTAAATTTCCCGATCTTCAAACCTTGCCGAGCCGCATCATTTAGTATGGTGACGGCTCTATATGAAAGAAGAATCAGCGCCGGTATTACCGAAGCAGCCGATACCTAAGCTGCTCACAGGACAAAAAGCTCTGGTTACCGGCGCGAACTCGGGTATTGGCAGAGCGGTGGCGATCGCCTTAGGCGAGGCGGGCGCGGACGTAGTGGTGAACTATGTACGCGGAGAAGATGCCGCCCAGAAGGTCATCGATACGATCGCAGCTTCCGGCAGCAAGGCGCTTGCGATTCACGCCGACGTTTCGCAAGAGGAACAAGTGCAGCAGATGTTCCGCGAGGCGATCCAGAAATTCGGAACGCTTGACATTCTGGTGAACAACGCCGGTCTGCAGCAGGATGCAGCGTTCGACCAGATGACACTGCAACAGTGGAACACGGTAATCGGCGTCAATCTTACCGGCCAATTTCTCTGCGCCAGAGAAGCAGTTCGCGAGTTCAAACGGCGCGGCATCCGGCCGGAGATTTCGGTCGCAGCCGGAAAGATCATTTGCATCAGCTCGGTGCATGAGACGATCCCGTGGGGCGGCCATGCCAACTATGCCGCGTCGAAAGGCGGCGTTATGCTGCTGATGAAGAGCATGGCGCAGGAGTTGGCGCCGCAGCGAATTCGGGTGAACAGCATCTGCCCGGGCGCAATTCGTACTCCGATCAATAAACCTGCCTGGGACACGCCGGAGGCATACAAAGCTTTGCTCACGTTGATTCCCTATCAACGCATCGGGGAGCCCGAGGACATCGCCCGTGTTGCGGTATTTCTTGCCTCCGATCAAGCGGATTACATTACGGGCGCGAGCATCTTTGTGGATGGCGGTATGACGCTCTATCCCGGATTTGCCACCGGCGGCTGAGATCCGCAATGCGACTTGCGGACTGGCCGGGTATGGATCTCGATTCCGCGCTCGGAAAAGAGTGGCTGGAAACCAACGGCATCGGCGGCTTCGCCAGCTCGACCATTGTGGGTCTCAACACCCGCCGCTATCACGGGCTGCTGGTCGCGGCAACGCATCCGCCGGTGGGCAGGATGGTGCTGCTTTCGAAACTCGAGGAGACGCTGATCGTCTCAGGTGAGCGCTTCGAACTCTCGGCAAATCAGTACCCGGGGTTGGTGCATCCACAAGGCAATCTCTACCTGGAAGAATTCCGGCTCGATCCATTTCCGGTTTTTGTCTACCAGGCCGGAGGCGTCACAATCGAAAAGCGGATTTTTCTCGTGCAAGGCGAGAATACTGTCGTAGTCGAGTACGAAGTGCTTACTCCATCCGCATGCCAACTCGAGATCCGTCCTCTGATTGCTTTTCGGGACTATCATTCGCTCACACATCGCAACGATTCTCTGAACGCGCAGTTCGAAACCGCGCCGCAGTGCGTCACGATTGCGCCCTACAGCGGTGTTCCCGCGCTCCATTTTGCGCACAATGCCGCCAGCGTGGATGCAACCGGCAATTGGTACTTCGATTTTTGCTACCGGTTGGAGGAAGAACGCGGCCTGGATGCGCGGGAAGATCTTTTCAATCCGTTTATTCTGAAATTCGACCTGACGAATACGCGCTCGGCAGCAGTCATTGGGTCCACAAGCGAGCGAAGCATATTTCAGGTCGCTGAGCTGCGAAAGCAGGAAATCGCGCGCCGCGCTTCCATTCGGAACGCCGCGCCGGTTGCCGACGCTTTCGTTCGGGATCTGACGGCAGCCGCAGACCAATTCATCGTGAAGCGTGGGGACCTGCAGACGGTGATTGCGGGCTACCACTGGTTCAGCGATTGGGGCCGGGACACGATGATCGCTCTTCCCGGTTTAACGCTCGCAACCGGCCGGTTCGAGATAGCAAAGAACATTTTGAGAACATTCGCGGGCGCCGTAGATCGCGGCATGCTGCCAAATCGATGGCCGGACGCGGGCGAAACGCCGGAATATAACACCGCCGACGCGACGCTCTGGTTTTTCGAAGCCGCCGGCGCGCTGGCGCGCTACTCGGGCGATTACAGTTTTGTGTTCGAGCATCTCCGGGACGTTCTGAACAGCATCATCGACTGGCATCTTCGCGGCACGCGCTTCTGCATACACGTGAACGACCGCGGATTACTCGAATGCGGCGAGCCGGGAAGCCACCTTACCTGGATGGACGTGAAGATCGGCGATTATGCGGTCACACCGCGCAAGGGCATGCCGGTCGAAATTGAAGCGCTCTGGTACAACGCGCTGTGCACCATGGAAGATTTCGCAGTCCGCCGGAACGACGCTGCGGCTTCTCAAAAATTCGGCGCGATGGCCGCGCGCGCGAAAGAAAGTTTCGACGAGCTGTTCTGGAACGAAGGCGCCGGATGTCTCTTCGACGTCGTGGATGGCGAGATACGGGACGCTTCCATCCGGCCGAATCAAATCTTTTCCGTGAGCCTCACGCATCCGATTTTGACGGGAGAACGTGCGGCGCGTGTTCTCGAGCGCGTAGAACGCGACCTGCTCACTCCGCGCGGATTGCGCAGTCTGTCGAAAGATGATCCCCAGTACCGGCCGCATTATCAAGGACCGCCGTGGGATCGGGACAACGCATATCATCAAGGCACCGTGTGGTCATGGCTGCTGGGACCTTTTGTCACGAGCTATCTCAGAGTGCATGACCACTCCGCTCCGGCGCGCGAAAAAGCGGAAGCGTGGCTGCGCGGTTTCGAGGAACATCTGCGCGAAGCAGGGCTCGGCCAAATCTCGGAAATCTTCGATGGCGATGCGCCACACACGCCACGCGGCTGTATCGCGCAGGCATGGAGCGTGGGAGAGATTTTGCGAGCGCTGGTAGAAGATGTGTTAGGGCAACGCCCAGGCGTACAGAACGTCGCCCACAGCAGTCAAAACGAATTGGCGTCCATCTAATTCGTAGGTCATCGGCGAACTATCCAGATACCCTCCTGGATATTTGTGCCAAAGGACGCTGCCATTTTCGGCATCGAGAGCCAGCAAATTGCCGGCGGCATCGGCAGTAAAAAGCACGCCACCGGCTGTTGTCAGAATGCCAGGACGCGCCCGGCCTTCGTCTTCGGTTCGGCTCCAGCGGATTTTTCCGGTCGCGAAGTCGAAGGCAACCAGAAGACTTTCCGACCAAAGCGGACTAGCCGCGCCGCCTTGATGCCCTTCGACCTGCTGCTTCGCATTCAAATCCAGATAGTAGAGCGTGAAACCGCGCTGCGCGTTCACGTAGAAAAGCTTGGTTTGCGGATCGAAACTGGGAGACATCCAGTTGGTCGCGCCACCTGGGGCCACTGCAACGAGCGAACCATCCAGTTGCGGCTCTTTCTTCTTATCCGGAATCGGTTGGCCTTTCGCATCCAGTCCGGACGCAAAATCCGTAGGGACAAACGGAGCCGTGACGAGATGTTCGCCGGTCACGCGATCGAGCAAGAAATAGTATCCATTGCGGCTGGCCTGCGCCAGCATTTTGCGCGGCTTGCCACGAAATTCGGCGTCGATCAGGACCGGCGTTTCTACCGCGTCCCAATCGTGCGTATCGTGCGGCGAAGGCTGGAAGTACCAGGCCAATTTGCCTGTATCGGCATTCAACGCGACGATCGAGCAGGTGTACAGATTCGCGCCTCGGCGGCCAATGCCGGCGAGCACGGGATGTGGATTGCCGGTTCCCCAATAAATCAGATTGAGGCTCGGATCGTACGTGCCAGTTATCCATGTCGGACCGCCACCATGCGCCATGGACTCGGCATCCGGCCAGGTCTCGGATCCCGGCTCTCCAGGCTTCGGCACGCTGTTCCAGCGCCAGATAATTTTGCCGTTTTCCGGATTGATCGCTTCGAGGAAATGCGGGATATCCGCTTGATCGCCGGAGGTGCCGACAATGACACTATCTTTCACCACCAGCGGCGCAACACTGAGATAGTATCCGAATTTTACGTCGGCAATAACAACATCCCAAATCAGTTTGCCGTTGCGTGCGTTAAGGCAAATCAGGTGCGCGTCGGGTGTGCCGAAATAAAGCCGGTCCTTATACATCGCGACGCCACGCTGGCCGATGTGATCGCCTTCCGAAGGACGGTTGTAATGCCAGATAGCGTGGCCGCTACGCGCATCGATCGCCCAAACGTGATCTGGAGCCGTGAAATAGAGGACGCCATTCACTTCAAGAGGCGTCGTTTTGAGAGTGGAAGAACGCGTTTGAAATGCCCAGGCCAGCGTGAGCGTTCGGACGTTAGTCTTATTGATCTGCGTGAGCGGGCTGTAGCGGCGGCCGGAATAGTCGCCGTTGTATGTGGGCCATGTATCAGTAGGCGGTTTCAACAATGCGGCTGGATCGAGACCCTGCGCGCATAGCTCCGCGGCGATTGCCACTACGAGTGCGAAGCTTTTCATTTCAGCGTCTCCAGATAGGCGAACGTGTTGTGCATGTCCGCTTCCGTGTATTTGGATAGCAACTCTTGATGCGTCTCGAGTGGATCGTGGATTTCCGCCTTTACTTCGGAGCGCGGCCAGGAGTGGTACCAGCCGGCGGCGTCCTTGATCGCGATGCGAAACGCATCGGCATAAAACAGATTGCCGCTAAATCGTTCGCCGGATGACGTGGTCACAATGGCAGTCTTGGCGACTCCGGAAGGACAGAGAAAATGCGCCTGCAGATCCGGAGGTGCATACTTTTTGGCAATACCCGCCAGATCGCCGGTAGGAGAGTGGCACTTCGAGCAGCCGCCTGCGCCGAAAAAGAAAGTTTTGCCGGCCTCCGCATCTCCGGTCAGCAAAAGTTTGAGAGCATAGTCGGGCTTGCGCGGGCTGCGCCGGTCCGATTCCTCGAGTCGTTTGTGCAGGAAGGCAACAACATCGGCGATTTGACTGCCATTGAGCGGAATTGCCGGCATACCCTTTGCCGGTCGGCCCTCACGAATCACGGCGCTAATGAGATTGCCGTTCTCATCGTGCCGGACCAGCGCCGAGCGCATCAGATTCGGACCTTCGGCGCCCCCGTTGGCATCCACACCGTGACAGAATCCGCAGGTCTGGGCGAACTGGGCTCGGCCGCGCTCTGCTGAGCCTTGGGCTACAGCCAGGACACATGTCACGAGAGCCAATAGTGCGGCGAGAACGAAGCGGATCGATGTTGCCATTCGGGCGCGGAGGTATTCTACCAAGGCATGCCTGCATGACGTTCGATGTGCCTTAGCTGATTAAATCGAATTCTGGCAAGCCCCGCGGGTGATCAATGATCCATTTACTCCCAGCCTTCTTCAAGTAGATGAGCGATCCTTTGAATACTGGGGTTTCCTTCAGCGAATATTGCCGTTCCGCGCTGAGGAAGACCATTGCCCGGCGGTGATCGAAGCTGAATCCAGGCAATGTAAAAGTTAACACGGTAATGCCTCGTTTCAGTATTTCCACGCGCTCGTTTGCCGCGATTAGCCGCAGACCAACGTTCTCAGTGCCAGAATAGGGAAGCGGCTGACCGTCATTTTGTGCCAAGAAGCTGTCAAACTCAGACCAGTACTTGAACCGTATGAACCATTGCAGGTTGGACCTCATTGTGATGACGCCTGACGCGATAGATCGAAAGCCATCGGACCTGTTGACCAGAACATGGACTTTATTCCAGTTGTAATCATTACGACGATCCCACAGAATGGATCGATAAACATCTTGGCAATCAGGGCAGTTGCCGGTAGCTGGTACCCCGCGATACCAGAACAATAGAGCCGAAGTCGTGAGGACAAGAAGCGCGAGTCCTGGCATCCACTTCCAGAACAGCCGCTGACGGTCGACCATTGTGATTCACCCATCTAAAGTTTGTCGCGCTGGCGGCAATACCCGCAAGATCACACATCGGCGATTTGCGACGAACGGCCCGGCGCTTGACGGTTATGTTTCGGGCGCCATCGCTACTGTCACGAACACGTTGGCCGGCTCGCGGCCACTGGCGAGGTATTGCCCGTAGCTGCTCTCCCGCTGTCTGGAGAAACAGCCGAAAAGATCTTTTTTGAATGCTCACGACCGCTCCCTCTGGTCGCGGCTCGGCAAGAGGAACCGAAGTTCTGGCCTATTACGATACCCCAAGTACGGCGTAGGGTGCCTTAAGCTGCTGGCTGTAGCCCTTCCCACTCATCATTTGCCCCCATTTGTCCGATGGACTTCTTAGAGGGTAAGAGCGGCGCTTTGTCGTTATTCAGCACATGCAATCGCGCACGAACAGGGCAAATATCGCTACTGCCGCTGGTTGCCTTACTCCATTTGACCGCCGGCTTTTCGCAGGCGAGCCTGGACCCCGCTAAGGCGATTACGCAGTACGTCCGGCAAACCTGGCAATCGGGCTCGGGATTGCCGCATAACACTGTCATGGCCGTTGCGCAGACCCCTGATGGCTACGTGTGGTTCGGCACCGAGGAAGGTTTGGCGCGGTTCGATGGTGACCGCTTTACCGTTTTCGACAAGCGCAACACGCCCGCGCTTCGCAACGACTTTATCTTCAGGCTTCTTGTGGACCACAACGGCGGCCTCTGGATTGGAACGCGCGGCGGGCTCGCGCACTATAGCCACGGCCGTTTCGAAGGCTTTGCTTCCCGGAACGGCCTGCCCAGTGAATCCATCATGGCGCTGTATGAGGACGCGCGCGGTGCGGTTTGGATGGGGACCTCAGGGGGTGGGCTGGCCGAATATCGCAATGGCTCGTTTCGCACTTACACCACGGCCGACGGGTTGGCCGACAACACGGTTTTTGCGATAACCGGCGACAGGCATGGCGCTCTCTGGATCGGCACGCACAATGGGCTGTCCAAATTTTCAAACGGCCGGTTCACGTCATACCATGCGGCGGACGGATTAGGTTCCAACGACGTGCGCGCCACTTGTGTAGACGCATCCGGCACAGTTTGGGCGGGGATGAACGAGGGTGGGCTGGCCAAGCTAGGGCCCACCGGATTTACGCGCTGGACCACTAAGGACGGTCTGAGCAACAACACGGTCTTGTCGCTTTACGAGGATCGCTCGCATACCCTTTGGGCCGGCACGCTCGGCGGCGGGCTTTTACGCGTCGTGAACGGCCAATTGACTACGCTCAAGGGCGCTTCGAGTTTTGGCGCGGAGGGTATCTGGAGTATTTTCGAAGATCGCGAAGGCAGCCTCTGGTTTGGCACTCTGGCCGGTGGAGTAACACGGCTGCGGGACGGGCCGATTACCACCATTTCCAAAGAAGAAGGCTTGGCGAGCGACTCGGTTCTGGCGGTTTATCAGGACAAGGAAAATAATGTCTGGATCGGTTCGGACCAAGGCCTGGAGCGCTTTGCAAACGGCCATTTCACACTCTACACACATGAACAAGGTCTGCCTGACAACCTAGTCCTTTCGGTGACACAGGATGGACGCGGCAACATTTGGGCTGGTACGCGGCGGGGTCTGGCGGTGTTGCAAGGTAACCGGTTCGTGGCTATTGGCGCCGACAAAGGCTTCACGCCGGACTTCGTCATGTGTACCTACACCAGCCGCGACGGCGACCTCTGGGTAGGTAGCCGGCAGGGATTGAGCCATTTCGACGGGCAACGCTTCACCACGTACACGACGAAGGATGGTCTATCAAATAATTTCGTCCAATCCATTTTCGAAAGCCCGGATCGAACGCTATGGATCGGCACGGATAGCGGAGGACTCAACCGTTTCAAGGATGGCCGCTTCCGTGCTTACTCCGAACGAGACGGTTTTTCGAGCCGGGTGCTATGGTCGATCGATGGCGACGCGGCGGGAACCATCTGGCTCGGTACGGACGGCGGCGGGCTATACCGCCTGCGCAACGGAAAATTCACGAATTATGGCCCACGCCAAGGTCTTCCGGACGATACCTTCGTCCGCATACTGGACGACGGCCGCGGAAATCTCTGGCTGAGTTCCAACAAAGGAATTTTCTCGATTGAGAAGAAGCAATTCGACGATTTTGACGCTCACCGGATAGAGAAGATCGCCGCCACCACGTATGGCGAGCGGGATGGCATGAAAAGCCACGAATGCAACGGCGGCTTTCAGCCCGCCGGCTGGCGCATGAAGGATGGCACTCTATGGTTTCCGACCGTCGCTGGTGTGTCCATTCTGAATCCCGCGAATATGACATCGGGCGCCGCGCGCCTGAACGTTCTCCTCGAAAACGTTACGATCGACGGCAAGACATGGCCGACGGACAGCGCGTTCCAGGTGCCTCCCGGAACCGGAAAGCTGTCGTTTCGCTTCACTGCTCCGAGCTTCATCAATCCGGAAAAAATTCAGTTCCGCTATCGTTTGGAACGATTCGACAAAGACTGGAGCCAGCCGGAAAGCCATCGCTCGGCTTTCTACACAAATATTCCGCCCGGTGACTATACGTTCCGTGTGCTGGCAAGTCCCGACGGGCGCGTCTGGACCTCGAGTGGCGCGGATGTGTCGTTCACGCTCCGGCCGCACTATTATCAGACGAAAGCTTTCTCCTTCCTGATGGCGCTTCTGCTGTGCGGATTGGTATTTGGGCTGCACCGCGCCCGCGTGCGGCAATTGCGGGAGCGAGAGAGAAAGCTGGTGCAACTGGTAGATGAGCGCACAGCCGAGCTGCGGCAATCGCGCGATCAGCTGGAAGTACGCGTGGAGGAGCGCACACGCGATCTTGTGCAGCTCAATCATTCGCTGGAAGGCGAAATCGTCACGCGGACCATCGCGGAACGAAAAGCGGAAGCGGCCAACCGCGCCAAGACGGAATTTCTCTCGAATATGAGCCATGAGATCCGCACGCCCATCAACGGAATCATGGGAATGACAGATCTGACGCTCTCGACGCCGCTATCGGAAGAACAGCGCGAATATCTGGAGATTGTCCGCACGTCCACCGATTCGCTGCTGGCGGTCGTGAATCATATCTTCGATTTTTCGCAGATGGAGGCGCAGAAACTCACGCTTGAAAGAACTCCCTTCCTGCTTTCGAACTGCCTTGCGGACCTGGAGAGAGAAACCAGCTTGCGAGCGCGCGAAAAAGGCCTGCTGCTGAGCATCAGCGCCGCGCCGGGAGTTCCCGACCATTTATTGGGCGATCCCAGACGATTGCAGCAAATTCTCGGGTGCTTGCTCGATAATGCCGTGAAATTTACCGAGCAAGGCAGCGTATCGATGCGCGTGGCGGCCAAAGAGATTTCAGCGTCCGAGGTGTTGCTGCATTGTTCGGTTACCGATACCGGCATCGGCATTCCGCGGGACAAACAGGATTCCATCTTCCAGGCATTTGCGCAAGGCGATACCTCCAACACCCGCAAATTCGGCGGCACTGGACTAGGCTTGGCGATTTCTTCGCGGCTCGCCCGCATGATGCAAGGCGATCTCTGGGTGGAGAGCGAAGCCGGTAAAGGCAGTACCTTCTACTTCACGGCTCGGCTTGCTCTTGCG
>JAICIH010000033.1 GCA_025924475.1 Bryobacteraceae bacterium | reverse complement strand
CGATCCCAATCTGCGGTCGGCCGGGATCGCGGAGTGGAATTTTGCCGCGGTTAAGAATTTCTATATCGCGCCGGAGAACCGGGCTTATGTACAATTTCGCGCCGAATTTTTCAATCTCTTTAACCGCGTTCAATTCGGTTACCCAAATCAGACCCAGGGGAATTCGGCGTTTGGCCAGGTCACCAGCCAGCAAAATGATCCGCGGCTGGTGCAATTTGCGCTGCGGTTGAATTTCTAAAAAGGTGAAGAAACAGCGTTTTTTGCGAAACGAAATTGGGCCACGAATGGACAAGAATGCACACAAATAAGAACACGGCCCATTTTGCCGTACGAACCCAATTCGCCGGAAGTGGCTGAAATTAAATACCTATTTAGCTTGTAAGCGGCGGAACTCAGACATTTCCCGCTCGGCTTCGGCGGTCTTGCCTTGCTTGCGATAGATTCCAGCCAGGCCGAAGTGGGCTTGGGCGGCAAGGGCGGAATCCTTTTCGATGGTGAGCAGGCGGGTCCAGGCCGCTTGGGCGGCATTGGGTTCGTTTTGCAATAAGGCGGCTTTGCCGAGAGAGTACAGCGTTTCCGGCATGCCGGGCTGCAGCTTGTCGGAACGCTCCAGCTCTTTCCGGGCTTCGGCCAGCTTGCCCTGTTCCAGGCAGGCGGTGCCCAGGCGGTAGGCGGCTTCAGCGCTGCCGGGCTGGATACGGATTTCGGCGCGGAATTCTTGTTCCGCTTTCGCCCATTGGGAGGCGGCGGCGTAGAGCCGGCCGAGAGCGAGGTGAATATCGGGGGTATCGGGGCGCAGGCGCAGCGCTTCGCGATACTCTTTTTCCGCTTCGGGCACCTGGCGGAGTACGGCATAGTTTTCGGCCAGCGCCTGATGGGCGCGGGCGGAATCGGGGTGCCTGGCGTCGAGCGAATCCAAAATCTGTTTGGAGAATAAACCGCTGGCGCGGCCCAGATAGTACAAGAGATCGGGATCGTTTGGCTGCTGCTTGAGAGCCGCGCTCAGGTTGGCGATCGCATCGGTGAGTTTTCCGGTTTTCAGTTGGGCGATACCCAGAGCGCCTTGCGTTTGCTGGAGGTGGGGAATGGCTTCGGCCGCATAGCCGGAAGACAACAGCGCCAAGCCGAGCATCTGGTCAGCTCCAGGGAGCTGGGGATTGAGCGCTAGCGCTTTCTTAAGGGGCGCGATAGCGGCTGAGTATTGGTGCGCATCCAGATAGGCGGCTCCCAGGTTGACGAACCCCGCTGCGAGATTTGGCGCGAGTTCCGTTACCTTTTGAAATTCGGCGATAGCGGCGGTGAGATTTCCCTGTTGCTTTGCCGCGAGACCCGCTCGCGCGTGTTGCGCGACCTCGGGAGACACGGCTTGCAATGCCAAGAATGCCAGGAACGCGAGGGTCACTTCGGCTCCTCTATATCCAAGAAGCGGTCGACCTCGACATTCTTCAATTGTTGATGCGCGCCGGAGGGCCACCAGATTTCGACAGCCGCCTTTTTTTGATCACCTAAGCCGAAGTGGACACGTTTGTCGCTGGCCGAAAGATAGCTGCCGCCGGATTGCGCGTACTGGGTTTGACCGTTGACGCGAATTTTCGCTCCTAGCCCGTCGCGATTGCTGCGCGTTCCATGCAGGCGGAGCGTGAGCCAATGGTGACTGCCACCGTGATTGTGGAACACGAGCGGCTGCGCGCCCAAAACGCTCATCACTACATCCGGCCATCCATCGTTATTAAGATCTCCGAAGGCTGCACCGCGGCCGGCGACGGCTTGGGCGTACCCCGAATCCGCGCGTTCGAAACGGCCGTCATGATTCAGGGCGAGGAGCGGCGGCTCCAGATAATGCAGCGACGGATCCACCTGCTCGACATTATCCATGACGTGGCTTTGGGCGACGAATAGATCCTTCCAGCCATCGTTATTAAAGTCTTCCAGCCGCATGCCCCAACCTGAGCTGCCGGCAGAGAGGCTGCCCAGGCCGGTGGGCAAGCTGCGATAGCTGAAGGAACCGTTGCCGTCATTGTGATACACGGCATAGACCTGGCGGGCGAGATTAGTTACGACGATATCAGGTTTGCCATCGTTATCGTAATCGCGAAAATCGACGCCCATGCCGGCATACGGCTTGCCATCATCGGAAAGTGCAACGCCCGCATCCAAAGCGCGCTCCTCGAAGCGGCCGTCGCCGAGGTTGTGAAATAGAAACTGCTCCATACCATCGTTGGCCACGAAAATATCCGGGCGGCCATCGCCATCGTAATCGTTGAACGCGACGCCTAACGCGCGGCCTTTTTTGGCGGCGATTCCCGTGGATTCGCTCACGTCCTCAAACGTTCCGTCGCCGTGGTTGCGATACAGCTTGTTGGTCGTGGCGGGGAAATCACCCGGTGGGCAGTAGGTTTGTTTCTGGCAGACCTTGCTGTGCCGCAGATCCCATTCCATGTAGCGCGTGACGAAGAGGTCGAGACGGCCGTCGTTGTCGTAGTCGAAAAAACCGGCCGATACGGACCAGCCGCCGGCGGCTACGCCCGTACGCTTGGTGACATCAGTAAACGTTCCGTTGCCGTTGTTGTGGTAGAGGATGTTGCGGCCATAGCTGGTCACGTAGAGGTCGGTGAAGCCGTCGTTATCGTAGTCGGCGGCAGCTACGCCCATGCCGTAGTTTTCCTCGCCGGCATTGGCGAGGCCGGCGGCTTCGGTTACGTCGCGGAATGCGCCATCGCGGTTCTGTTTGTAGAGGCGGCTCCAGTAGCGTGGATCGCGGCGGGAGAATGTTTCGGAAGTGCCTATTTCGCCGCTGTTTACGAGGAATATATCCAGTAGTCCATCATTGTCGTAATCAAGGAGCGCCACACCGCCTCCCATGGTCTCGATCAGATATTTGTTGGGGGTTGGGGAGTTCTGGTGGTGGAAGGTGAGGCTGCTGGGAGTGGTGACGTTGAAGATTGCTTTTGGCGGGTTGACAACCCGCCGCCGGTTAGCAACCGGCCCCACAAGGCAGGCAAAGAAAGTCAGGTGTAGTAGGAATGTTTTCACCGCAAGCGGGCAGCTAATTCGCCCGGATGACTAATCAGCATATCCGGCGGATTGGCCAGAAATCCTTCGGGTTGAAAACCCCAAGCCACGCCGCAACTAAGGACACCGGCGTTGCGGGCGGTTTGGATATCGACGGCACTGTCGCCGATCATCCAGGTATGAGCCGGCGGCGAGCCGCTATCGCTTAGGAGCGTAGCGATGCCGATGGGGTCGGGTTTCTTTTGCGCGAAACTGTCGCCGCCGTACACCCAGCCGAAGTGGCGGTCCAGGGAGAGTGCGGTGATGATATCGCGGCTGATGCGAACCGGTTTGTTGGTCAGCACGGCAAGCGTGTGCCCGTCGGCGGAAAGCTGTTCGATCATTTCGCGCACGCCGGGGTAGGGCTGGGTGTGTTCCAGGGCATGAGCGCGATAGTACTTCAAAAAGAAGCGCAAACCCTCCTCTGCCACGTCGGGGCCAAGAGCTTTGCGCACCAACACGGCGGCTCCATTACCGACGTAGGAGTAGATGAGATTGGGGTCGAGGGGAGGCATATCAAAATGAGCCCGCGTTGCGTTCATCGTGATGGCGAGATCTTTGGCGGAGTCGACGAGGGTGCCATCGAGATCGAAAATCAGCAGCAGGGGAGCGGTCAAATGTCGTGGACGGGTCCACGCGCGGCGTGAGACTGTTTCAGATTTTGCATTTGCTGAGCGAAAGAATCCTTCAATTGGCGCGGCGCCAACTCGGCCAGGATTACGGCAACATCGTTGGCATAGGGCAGAACTCGCGAGGTTCTCAGATATTGAGGTGTAGGCGAAGGCGCGAAGGCCACAAGGACGCTGGCGAGAACAGCGACGAGGAAAACCCCGCGCAGAAAGCCGGCGAGGCCGCCGAGCAGATGGTTGAACCGGGAAAGGCCCACCCATTTCAACAGCCGTGAGAGGAGCGCTGCGAGTAAAGCGCCGGCAATGGAGATGCCGATGAAGATGATGAGAAAGCCTGCAACGTTGGCGACGGCAGTCGATGAAACCCAGGGTTGCAATTTGACGGCGACGAGCCTGTAGCACCAAAAGCCAGCAAGAAGACCGAAGACGGTGGCGGCGAATCCGACGACTACGCGAGCAAAGCCGGTGCGCAGTCCGGCGGCGGCCGAAGCGAGGACGACAATGGCCAGAACGATATCGAACCAGTTGAATGGAAGAGTCAAGAGGCGCGATTCTCCTTGCCGGGCGCGGTGACCGGTAAAAGCTCAAGGCCGGTGAGGCGCGTGTAGGCATCAATGTACTTCTCGCTGGTTTTGCGAACCACGTCTTCGGGCAGAGCGGGCGCGGGAGGACGCTTGTTCCATCCGGTGCGCTCCAAATGATCGCGCACAAATTGTTTGTCGAAGGAAAGCTGTGGGCCTCCGGGCGAGTAGCTATCGGCGGGCCAGAAGCGGGAAGAGTCCGGCGTGAGCACTTCATCGGCCAGGATCAGTTTGCCCTCCACGACGCCAAATTCGAACTTCGTATCCGCTAATATAATCCCTTTTTCCAGCGCGTAGGCAGCCGCGCGGGAGTAAATTTCGAGCGTGAGATCGCGAAGCTGTCCGGCCACGTCGACGCCCAGGGAGTTGGCGACATAGCGAAACGGCACGTTTACGTCATGGCCAGTGACGGCTTTCGTAGCGGGGGTGAAAATCGGCTCGGGGAGGCGGTCGCCATCGCGCAGTCCGGGCGGGAGCGGAATGCCGCAGACTTGTCCATTGCTCTGATATTCCTTGAAGGCGGATCCAGCCAGATAGCCTCGGGCGACGCATTCGACCGGCAGCATTTCGGCCTTTCTGACGAGCATGGAGCGGCCGCGCACAGAAGCATGGCGCGCGGCGCGGCGGGGATATTTTTCGGCGTTCGCCGTGATCAGGTGCGAGGGCACGACATCTTTCAAGAAATCGAACCAGAATAACGACAATTGAGTCAGGACACGCCCTTTGCAGGGGATGCCGCTGCCTAGTATGCAATCAAAGGCGGAGATGCGATCTGTAGCAACAAACAGAAGGCTGTCTCCCAGGTCATAGATGTCTCGCACCTTGCCCCGGCCGGCCAAGGGAAGGGACAGCTTCGACTGCAACAGGACCTCATCCTGACACATACAACATGAGTATCCCAAAGGCTCGGATTTTACGTGAATACTTAGGAAAATTTGGGTGAATACGGTATTATTTTCCGGCCGCTTGCTTACGCGCGCGGTTCTTTAAATACTCCAAACGTTGGCACAGCGCAAAAGAACCGCGACCGTGAGGGAGGGGGGCGGTCTGGCTGGCGACGTGCTTTCCAGTTGCGAGAAGGAGTTCCGTCATATATGAACACTGACACGGTGCAAGGAAAGTGGAAACAGATGAAAGGCTCCGTAAAGCAGCGTTGGGGCAAACTCACCGACGACGATCTGACCGTATTGAGCGGCAAGAAGGACGAGTTTATCGGCAAGCTGCAAGAGCGGTATGGCTACACCCGCGAACAGGCCGTAAAAGAGGCAGACGACTGGGCGACTAAGGCTTCCTATAGCTGGGACGACGATGTACGCTCGGCCAGAGCCGGCATGAAGTAACGGGATAGCGGCGGGACCGGCGCTCGCTACACTAGAGGAAATGCCGGTCCCGTATCGCTTTGCAACCTGCAACGAATTGTTCGAGAAGCGGCCTTTTGCGGAGGTTTGCCGCAGGCTGCGGGCCCTCGACTATGAGGGAATCGAGCTAGCTCCTTATACGCTGGGCGAAGACCCGGCGGGAATATCAGAAGCGAAGCGGACAGAAGTAGGAGCGCAGATTGCTGACGCGGGACTGCGTTTCGTAGGCTTGCATTGGCTGCTGACTGCGCCGCCTGGTATACACATCACCGCGCGGGATGAAAAGCAGCGGCGTTATAGCTGGGATTATGTAGGCAGGTTGATCGATTTGTGCGGCGATCTGGCGCGTGCGTCGAATTCGCAAGATCCGGTAGTGGTGTTCGGGTCTCCCAAACAGCGATCTTCGAATGGAGGACTAAGTCCGCAAGAGGCGGTGAAGGTCTTTGCCGAAGGTTTGGCAAACGCCGCGCCGCGAGCGCAGGTATGCGGGGCGACACTGCTGCTGGAAGCGCTCTCGCCGAGCCAGACAGATGTGGTCACCAGTCTGGCTGAAGCGGTCTCCATCGTGGAACAAATCGGCAGTCCCGCCGTGCAGACGATGTTCGACGTACACAATGCGATCGATGAATCGGATCCGCATCCGGAGTTGCTGCGGCGATTCATGCCGCATATCCGGCATGTACATGTCAACGAAATGGATGGCCGCGAGCCGGGGATGGGGGACTACCGGTTCGACACGCTGCTTGCCACGCTGAGCGAGCTGAACTATTCCGGCTGGGTATCGCTGGAAGCGTTTGATTTCACCCGGGACTGTTATGACGTAGCCTCCCGAGCGATAAGTCATTTACGGGCAGCTTTGCCGGCCGGCGTAGCTGCTCCAACACTATGAACCGTTACATCGTTACTGGCGGGGCCGGTTTTATCGGCTCCGCGTTGGTCCGGGCCTTGCTCGCCGAGGGCCGCTCTGTTCACGTAATAGATAATCTCTCGACCGGTAATGCGCGGAATCTCCAGGAGATAGCCGATCGGATCACTCTTCATGATCTGGATATTTGTGACTATGACCGGCTGGCGCCAGTAATCGCCGGGGCGCATCGAGTGTTCCATCTGGCGGCAATCCCCTCGGTGCCGAAGTCGATCGATAATCCAGTGCCCAGCCACGCGAGCAATATCGACGGCAGCTTTAACGTGTTCCGCGCGGCGGCCGAGGGTAAAGCAGGCCGGGTTATTTATGCGGCCTCTTCTTCGGCCTACGGCGATACGGAAGTGCTGCCGAAGACCGAATCGATGGCGCCGCGGCCCAAGTCTCCCTATGCCGTGCAGAAGCTCCTAGGAGAGTATTATGCGAGCGTATTTTCCGACTGCTTCCAGCTTGAAACGGTGGCGCTGCGCTTCTTCAACGTATTCGGACCGCGCCAGGATCCGACGAGTCCGTATTCGGGAGTGCTGTCGATTTTCATGACGTGCCTGCTGGAGCGACGGAGTCCAACTATTTTCGGTGATGGCGAGCAGTCGCGCGATTTTACGTATGTCGAAGATGTGGTGGCGCTGCTGCTGAAGGCGTCCGAAGCTAAGGGCGTTTCGGGCAAGACGTTCAATGCAGGCAACGGCGGGCGGTACACGTTGAACGAGACATGGCGGCTGCTGCAGAAGATCGAGGGCGTGGATCTGCCCGCGCGCTATGGTCCGGCGCGCACGGGCGACGTGCGCGATTCGCAAGCCGACACCGCCGCGGCTATTCGGGAACTCGGGCATGCGCCGAAGTTCTCGTTCGAGCAGGGATTGCGGCTGACGCTCGACTGGTATCGCGGGCAAAGGGGTTTGTGAAGAGTTGTGGACAAACAGTGGCATCTCGTTACCGCTCCCTCGCGGTCGCGGCTCAGTTAAAATTCTCAAAAGTTCGAAATGTATGCGAAATACATGCCGCTGAGCGCAGGCACGCGTGAAGGATTCGTTCCGGTTGGGCGAGGACGGCATCTATCGATGCGACGCCTTTCAGGAATTCGTGTGGCAGAGCCATGGATTTGGTACACGGCTTGCGAATCCGCGCGTGGCTGTGACCCTGCGTCAGATTCATTCTTCGGACGTGTGCAACGCGCGTGGACTCGGCAACCGGGAATGTCAAGGAGATGGACTCGCAACGAGCGAAGTATCGCGGGCGATCGGCGTACGGACGGCAGATTGCGTTCCAATTTTGCTTCTCGATACCCGGCGGCGCGCGGTGGCAGCCGTGCATGCCGGTTGGCGCGGAACAGCCGCCGGGATCAGCCAGCGCGCCCTGGCGAGTATGCAGGAGTGGTTCGAGAGCGAGCCGGGAGATGTGTATGCGGCGATCGGCCCTTGCATTCGTGTGTGCTGTTACGAGGTGGGGATAGAGGTCGCCAACGCATTCGCGCCATTATTTCCAGAGTGGCCGGCGGTGAGCGGTAAGCGCCATATCGATTTGCCCGAGGCGAATCGCCGGCAGCTTCAGGCGGCAGGTGTGGCGGCGTCGCACATCTCGGATTCCGGTCTGTGTACGGGTTGTCTTAGTGAGCAGTTTTTCTCGTTTCGGAGAGAGCCGTCCAATCCCGGCCGCATGGTGAGCGCGATTTGCCGGCTGGCGTAGGCGGCCGAGGTCCTACACTCAAGAGAGGAAACTATGGACCGCAAAGCAAAAGCGCAATGGAAAGGCGACTTGAAATCGGGCGCCGGTATTCTTTCTACGACAAGCGGGGTGCTCTCCAGCACGCCTTACTCTTTTCGCGACCGTTTTGAGCAGGGGACGGGAACTAACCCGGAAGAACTGCTCGCGGCCGCTCATGCCGGCTGCTTTACGATGGCGCTGTCGCTGATGCTGCAGAATGAAGGGCTGAAGGCCGATAGCCTGGAAACGACCTGCACGATCACGCTCGATAAAGAAGGCGATGGCTTTGCGATTAAGCGGAGCCGCCTGGAATTGCGCGCGAAGATTCCGGGAGCGTCGCAGGAAGTATTCACGCGGGCGACCAATGCGGCCAAGGAAGGGTGTCCGGTTTCGAAACTTTTCGATACGGAGATTACTTTGGACGCGAAGCTAGAAGGTTAGGGCGTGCCGACGAGGACGTCCGCCCCACAAAACCAAGTGACATTCGCGTCATCGTAATAGTCTGAGCGAGGCGTGGCGTGCCGTCGTGCCCCTGAAAAGGCGCTTGTCTGCTGTGATAACGGAACAGCTGTGTTCTATTGCGAGATCGATGTAAACGCAATCCCATAACGATAGGTGGTGCTGCAGCGCGATCGAAAACGCCGTTCGAATCCTCGAGCGCATGTCGAAAAGCCGTGGAGCGAATCTTTGCATGAGGTCAAAAGCATACTCGGCTTCGCGAGCAGAGATCTCCCTTCGGCGGGTACGTTTTGCCAGCAGACTTGTGAATTCAGCCAATAGAAGGTCTGGCGCAATCAAGAGAATCTCACCTGTTTCGTACTGTTTCAGGAGGTGTAAAGCGGCATCACGTCCCGGCTCAGGCAAGATCCACTTGGCAGCCACGCTACAATCGACAACCAAGCGTTCGGGCATCGCTGCGATCCGAAGGTCACCGCATCCTATCGCGCCGGATTAAGGGCGCGCTGTCTCTCATAGGCATTAAGGACGCGGCAAATCGCTCCGCCTCCTTTCGAACCTTCCGTAGGTCTTTGCGATGCCGGATCTCCGCCGCCTCATACCCTAAAACCTGAATAATTTGTGTATTCAGACTGCGGCCACACTCCTCAGCCTCCTGTTTCATTACTTGATAGATTTCTTGCGGCACATTTTTCAGGGTAATGTTCATGGAACCATTTTGGAACCATTTGATTCTATTATGCAAATGCGAGAAAAGGCGGCGCTCGTGGAAAAATAGAGACAGAGAGCGCAACTGATTGTTTTTCTTGAACACGAGGCACGCTGTGCCATCGTCTACAATTCAGGTCGTCTGGTTCGAAAGTGCCTGTTAACGTCAAGCTGGAAGGACCAATCCAGCACAAATTGCTGCAGTATTGGGAGCGCTCGCTCGCGCTGCTCCGTTCCTGGTGGGGCCGGCGGGCGTTCCGAATGGGAGTATGGGCGATCGTTGCCTGTCTGCTTCTTTCCGTGGTAACGTTTAGCTTTTTTTATCTGAAATATAGCCGGATTGTGGATGAGCGCATCCGGCGGCCTATTTTCAACGAGCCCGCGCAGATCTATGCGAGGCCGGACGAAGTGAACGTCGGGGATAAATGGAGCGCGCGCGCCATCCTTGCGCAGCTACGGAGTGCCGGCTATGTGGCGAGCGGTTCGGCGGCGCATTCCTACTTCGGGACATTTTCTCAGCACGGTGCGACGCTCGAAATCCATCCGGGCCAGATAAGCTACAACCGCGGGCAGGATGCGACGATTCATTTCATTGACGGGCAGATCGATTCGATCACCGGTCCGGGCGGGAGAACGCTCACTTCCTACGAACTCGAACCACAGCTCGTCACGGGTCTTTTCGATGCGAAGCAGCGGGCGAAGCGGAGGCTGTTGACGTATCAGGAAATTCCTCCCGTAGTTGTCAATGCGATCGTGTCCATTGAAGACCGCCGTTTCTTCCAGCATGGCGGGATCAACTATGGACGACTGGTGGAAGGGGTGCTGGCGCCCGTTTTGCATCATCGGCGCATGCAAGGCGGTTCCACGCTGACGATGCAAATGGCGCGGGCGTTTTTTTTGACGAACAAACGCAGCCCGCTTCGTAAGCTCCGCGAAATGATGATCGCGACAGTTCTCGAGCACCGCTTCACAAAGGGAGAGATCCTCGCGATCTATGTCAATCAGGTGAGCTTCGGCCAGCACGGGTCCTTTAACATCGAGGGCTTCGGGGAAGCGGCGCAGGCGTTTTTCGATAAGGACATAAAGAATGTCACACTGCCGGAAGCGGCGCTCCTGGCGGGGGTGGTGAACGGGCCATCGGTGTTTTCGCCATTTCGGCATCCGCACGCGGCGATGCGGCGGCGAAACATCGTCCTGCAGGCGATGTTCGAGAACCATGTCATCAACGAAGCGCAGATGAAGGCGGCAAAAGCGACGCCGCTAAAACTCGCGCCGCCGAGCGTGGAGGGGAACGACGCGCCGTATTACGTCGATCTGGTACGCGACCGGCTGCTCGCGCGTTATGAAGAGAGCGACTTGACCTCGGGCGGGATGCGCGTCTATACAACACTCGACCGCAACTTGCAGCAGGCGGCTTCAGAAGCCGTGCAGATTGGCATGAAGCAGGTGGATGCGATGGTTCTCCGGCGGCGTACGCGAAGAATTCGCGAGGGCAAGGGTAAGAACGCAAAGATTCGAACGGAAATCCTGCCAGGGCCGATGCCGCAAGTTGCGCTCATCGCGCTCGATCCGCATACCGGCGAGATATTGGCGCTGGTGGGGGGCCGCGATTATGCCGCCAGCCAGCTCAATCACACAACGGCGAAGCGCCCCACTGGATCTATTTTCAAACCCTTTGTCTATGCGGCCGCAATCAACACCGCGCTCACGGGAGAGCCAGCCAAGGCGTATACGGAGCTGACGATGCTCGACGCAACGGTCGGCACTTTCGATTTCAACGGCAAACCGTACACGCCGCATAATTTCGATCCGAAAGACAGCGTTGGGTCGGTAACGGCCCGGCAGGCGCTGGCGCATTCGATCAATACGGCGACGATTCGCCTGGCGGAGATGGTTGGTTACGACAAAGTGGTGGCCTTGGCCGACGCCGCGGGAATTCCGGATCTGAAGCCGACACCGGCCATGGCTATCGGAGCCTACGATGCGACACCGCTCAATATGGCGGAGGCGTACACCGTGTTTGCGAACGAAGGGGTGCGAGTCACACCGAGATTCCTTCGCTCGATCGAAGCGCGCAGCGGCGATACTTTGGAGAGCATCACGGCGCAGCGAGCCAACGTGCTCGATCCGCGGGTGACGTATGTGGTCACGGACATGCTGGAATCGGTTCTCCGCGAAGGAACGGCGGCCGCCGCGGGCGCTCGTTTCGATGCTCCGGCAGCGGGCAAAACAGGCACGTCGCATGACGCGTGGTTTGCCGGCTACACATCGAATCTCCTTGCGATTGTCTGGGTGGGCAACGACGATTACACGGACATCAAATTGCAAGGCGCGCAGGCCGCGGCTCCGATTTGGACGGAATTCATGCTGCGCGCCGAAAAGTTGCGCCGGTATGGCGATATGAAACCGTTTGTGCCGCCGACGGGAGTGCTACCGGTTGCGGTGGATAAGCTCAGCAATCTTCCGGCGGATGGAAGTTGTCCGGACGACTACCAGGTGTACTTTATCGACGGAACGATACCGGCGGCGACTTGCGACCATCCGGAAGGGCCGTCGCGGAATATTTTCCAAAAAATATTCGGTATTGGAGCGCATCGGCAACTGGTGATTCCGCCGGTAGCGCAGCCCAATCCAGCCAGTCCGGCGCAACCTTCGGCGCCGAATCCGACTGCTCAGGTTGCGAATCCTACCGATCAAAACCAGCAGCCTTCGCAGCCGGAGGAAAAGCCGAAGAAGCGCGGGTTCTGGAAGCGTGTGTTCGGTATTGGGAAGGAGTAACGGGAAGAGCGCGCCTGACGGCGCCCGCTTACTTACGTGCGCGGTGCCTTGGTGAACGGCGTCATTTCGACCGCAGATCGATGAACTGTATTTACTCTTCGTCGTGCTGCGCGGATAATTTCGCGATGACGGTGAGGTCTTCGAGTGTAGTCACGTCGCCAGTGACGGCGTGCGTTGTGACGATTTCGCGCAGCAGGCGGCGCATGATTTTTCCGCTGCGGGTTTTCGGCAGGCCATCGGTAAAGCGGATTTCTTCCGGTCGAGCAAAGGCTCCGATTTCCCGCCCGACCCATTGGCGGAGCTCGTCGCCGAGCTTCTCACGGCTCCAATCGCCCTGTTTCAAGGTGACGAAGGCGCAGACAGCCTGACCGGTGATCTCGTGCGGCTTGCCTACGACGGCGGCTTCGGCGACGGCAGGGTGATGCACGAGCGCGGATTCGATCTCCATAGTGCTCAGACGATGGCCGCTGACGTTCATCACGTCGTCCACGCGTCCGAGGACCCAGAAGTAGCCGTCATCATCGCGGCGCGCGGCATCGCCGGTGAAATAGCTGCCGGGCACGCGCGACCAGTACTGCTCGACGAAGCGTTTCGGATCGCCCCAAACGTTGCGAACCATGCTGGGCCAAGGATGGCGGACGATCAGATACCCTTCGCGATTGTTTCCGACCGGTTCGCCTTTGGAATCGACGATGTCCGCTAAGATGCCGGGCAGCGGGAGCGTGGCGGAGCCCGGTTTGAGCGGCACAGCGCCGGGAGCGGGGGCGATCATGATGGAGCCGGTTTCGGTTTGCCACCAGGTATCGACGATAGGGCAGCGCTGTTTACCGATCACGTTGTGATACCACTCCCACGCGGCGGGATTGATCGGTTCGCCCACGGAGCCGAGCAGCCGGAGACTGGAAAGATCGTGCGCTTCGGGCCAGCGATCGCCTTGGCGGATGAGTGCGCGAATAGCTGTAGGCGAAGTGTAGAAGATCGAGACCTTTCGCTTCTCGACGATTTGCCAGAAGCGACCGAAATCGGGATAGTCGGGCGCGCCTTCGTACATCACGACGGTCGCGCCGGCAGCCAGCGGGCCATAGACGATGTAGCTGTGGCCGGTGACCCAGCCGATGTCGGCGGTACACCAGAAAATATCTTCATCGCGAAGATCGAAGACCCACTTCATGGTCATCAACGTCTGCAGGAGATATCCCGCAGTGGTGTGCAAAATGCCTTTGGGCTTGCCGGTTGTGCCGGAGGTGTAGAGAACGTACAGCGGATGCTCGGAATCGAGATCCTTGGCTTCGCAGTGCTCGGCCGCCTGGGCGACGGAGGCGTGGTCGTCCAGGTGCCGTTCGAGATCATGCCACCAAAAATCGCGGCCATCCTTCAGTTCGGTAGCGGAGCCCGTTCGGCGGTAAACGATAACGTGTTTCACGCCGAGCAGATCGTGAAGAGCAGTATCGACAGCGGGCTTGAGGCGGACTTCTTTGCCGCGCCGCCAGCCACCGTCGGCGGTAATTACGATACTAGCGTCGAGATCTTCAATGCGAGCGCGCAGCGCTTCAGCGGAAAATCCTCCGAAGACGACGCTATGAATAATTCCCAGGCGCGCGCAGGCGAGCATGGCGATCGGCAGCTCGGGGACCATGGGCATGTAGATCACCGCGCGGTCGCCGGTCTTGTAGCCGAGGTTTTGGAGCACAGTGGCGAAGCGGCTCACCAAGCGATGCAATTCCCGATACGTGATGACGCGCTCGTCGCCCGGCTCGCCTTCCCAAATCAGCGCGGGTTTATCTGCGCGACCGGCGAGCAGATGGCGGTCCACGCAGTTGTAGCAGGCATTGATTTTGCCGCCCACAAACCATTTGGCAAAAGGCGGCTGCCAATCGAGAGGCTGGTGAAACGGCTCAAACCAGGTTAACTCGCGGCTCGCCAATTCCGCCCAAAATTTCGCCGGATCGCTTGCGGCGTGCTCTTGGATCTCGCGATAGGCGGACATTCCTTGAATCTGCGCATTTTTTGCGAATTCACTACCGGGTGAATATACTTTCGAATCGCTCATGAGTCAGCTAGGAGGGTGTTGAAAACGTCGTGACAGGGTTTTCAACAAGCACCTAGGCCAGTTTAACAATGCTATGCTGCTCAAGCGTGGCGCGGCTGTTGATTCTTGCCGGTCTGGTTCTTGTAGGCTTGGGACTGCTGGCGTTTGTTGGCGAGCGTCTCCATCTTCCGTTGGGGCGGCTGCCGGGCGATATTGTTTGGCGCGGCAAGAACGGTACGTTTTATTTTCCGTGGGTTACTTGTTTGTTGTTAAGCGCGCTGGGCACGTTGTTGGTTTGGTTGTTCAGGCGGTAATGTGGTATTTTTTTTGGCGGGTTGCCAACCCGCCGCCGATTGCCAATCGGCCCCACAAAGCTCAAAGTCTAGTAGTACAAGTAGGACTAGTGGACGGTGCCGGCGCGGTCGAGCGGCCAAAATACGAACACTGCTTTTCCGTAGATGTAGCTGCGCGGCACGAAGCCCCAGGCGCGGCTATCGTTCGATGAACTGCGATGATCGCCGAGCACGAAATATTCGTTCGGCGGCACGAGGTGAACCGGATAGGACCGGCTGTCGCGATATTCGGCGGGAACGTAGTTCTCTTGAAGCTTGCGGCCATTGACCCAGACCCAGCCATCGTCGACGGCAACGGAGTCGCCAGGCAAGCCGATGACACGCTTGATGTACGACTTGGTCGTATCTTCAGGAAACCAGAAGACGACGGTGTCGCCGCGGTGGATGGAGCCCAGTCCGAATTTGTAGCTGAACTGGTTAATGAACAGGCGCTCCTGATCGTAGAGGCTGGGCATCATGCTGGTGCCTTCCACTTTCACAGGCCGGTACAAAAACAGGATGACCAGCACCGCGATCAGCACGGAAAGCATGAGATCGCGAAGCCAGGCGAGAGTTGTGAGAATGGCCGAGCGCGAGTTCTCGCGCGGCCTCCGATCGACAAGGATCGAAACTTCGCCTTGCTCAGGAACCGATTCTTCCATGGCCGGATGCTTACTTCTAATCTACAAAGAAAAGAGTGAGCGTGCTTTCGCCCAAGCCCGCCGATTTGTTGGACGAACGATGTAGCGTTTTGGTTAGTTGTTTGCGGCGCCGGTCAATTCCCGTTCGGCGCGGAGCCAATCTTCTTCGGCGGAACCATGCACATAGCCGCGGCTGATCCAAAACGAATGCGCCAACTCGGCAATCTGCTGGTGTGTGGCGACGCGCGGCGCTACGGCCGGGCCGGAATTCAGGCTGGTGATGCTGCTCTCACTCACAGCCGCCAAGGCTTCGGCGACGGGCGCTGCGCTGAGTTTGTGGTGATGGCTGGGTGATTCCGTTTTAACTACTTCTGTAGTCTTCGGCGCGGAAGATTTGGAAGCACGCGGTTTCGGTTTCAATTCCGTTACGCCGGCGCTCTCAAGCGGGGCGGAAGCGGCGGAATCCGCTATCTTTCGTGGCTTTTTCGAAGATCTGTTCGACTGCATAAAGCTATTTTAGAACGCCACGGACGATGTTTCCAGCGTTTGTTGGAGACAATTGGAACCTGAACCTTGCGGGCCGCCTCCTATACTTTGAACAGGTGCATTCTCGCTTTTGCCGCCGTGGGGCGGTCATTTGTTTGCTGATTTTCAGCGGATTGCCGGCCTATGCGGCGCAAGCGACCGGGAAGGGCGGCACAATACAAGGAACTGTGAGCGATCCGAGCGGCGCGGTCATAGCGGATGCCGTAGTGTCTCTTACGAACGGCGTGACCGGATATACGCAAACGAGCAAGAGCGCGAGCGACGGTACGTATCGGCTGACCAATATCCCGCCGAATCAATACATTCTCGATATTTCGTCACCGGGTTTTCATGGATTTCAGGATGGCATCGCGGTGCGTACGCCGGTGCCGATTGTGGTGAATGCCAAATTAACACTGGCCGGATCCACGGAGAGTATTACGGTGGAGGCTTCGCCGGACACAATCGAAAACGTTCCCGCAGCGCACGTTGACGTGAGCCAGAACTTGCTCGCGAATCTACCAATGACATCGGTGGGACAGGGCTTGAGCGACGCTATTACGCTTACATCCGGCGGTGTAGTGGCCGATTCGAACGGCTTTTTTCACCCGCAGGGAGATCACGGCGAGACCACGTATGTCGTAGATCAACAGGTGATCGGGGATCAACAGAACAAGACGTTTTCCACACAGCTTCCGGCGAATGCATTTCAATCGCTCGAACTGGTGAGCAGCGCTCCGGATGCGGAATTCGGAGGCAAGACGGGTTTGATCGTCAACACGGTGACGCGTTCGGGATTAGGCCAGCGGCCGAGCTTCAGTTTTGAGCCGCATTATGGCTCTTTCGGCACCGTTGGCGAAGACGGGACGTTCGGCCTGGGTGGATCGCATTGGGGAAATTTTCTGGTGCTTGATTTCAGCCGTACGGGCCGCTTTCTCGATTCGCCGGAGTTTACGCCGTTTCACGATATTGGCAATACGTCCGCGATTTTCGATCGGGTAGACTTTCAGCCGGGCCCTCGCGATTCGCTGCATTTGAATATTTTTGCGGCGCGGAATTGGTTTCAAATTCCGAACACGTACGATCAATTGGCGCAAGATCAGCGGCAGCAGGCGAGAACGCTCAGCTTCGCGCTGGGCTATCAGCACACGTTCAATCCGCACACGCTGCTGTCGGTGGATCCTTTTGTGCGGCAGGATCGGATCAACTATTATCCGAGCGCCGATCGATTTTCGGATTTTCCGGCCACCATCGATCAGGACCGGCATCTGACGAATTGGGGCACGCGCGCCGATGTGTCCTATGCGAATAAGATCCACAATTTGAAAATCGGGACCCAGATCAGCCAAACGCGATTGGTCGAAAACTTCGGATTCGGGATTACCGACCCGGAGTTCGACGATAGTGGCAATCCCGGGCTCGCCCCTTACAATCTCGCGCACGGCGGAAATCTTTTCCGATTTCACGGAGGGGCCAATATAAACGAGCAGGCGATATTCGCTCAGGACGCCATCACGTTAAAACATCTGACAATCAGCGCGGGATTACGCTTCGATCATTACGACGGCATCAGCACGGACAACCTGATCGAGCCGCGTCTCGGTTTATCGTACCTAGTGAAACCTACGTCGACGGTGTTGCGCGCCTCTTACACGCGCGCTATGGAGACGCCCTATAACGAGAACCTGGTGCTTTCGAGTTCCACCGGTCTGGGCGGTCTGGCGTCGCACGTGTTTGGCGCCTTCGGGGAGCGCGCACTGCGGCCGGGTCATCGCAATCAATACAGCGTGGGCATCGAACAGGGAATCAAGAAATACGTGCAGATCGATGCCAGCTATTTCTGGAAATATACAAAGAACGCGTTTGATTTCGATACGCTCTTTAACACGCCAATCGCTTTCCCGATTTCCTGGAGGCAATCGAAAATCGATGGGGTGTCGGTGCGCGTTTCGACAACGAACTGGCACGGCTTCCAGGCGTACTCGACGATCGGCCATACGCGCGCGCGTTTCTTCGGGCCGGAGACGGGCGGCCTGATCTTCAATTCGCCGCTAACTGCCGGAGTTTTCCGCATCGATCACGACCAGGCGCTGCAGCAGACCAGCTACCTTCGCTATCAACACGGGAAAGACGGCTTCTGGCTCATGTTCACCTGGCGCTATGACAGCGGGCAAGTGGCGGGCTCGGTCACGGATCTGGCGGACGCTTTGGCGTTAACTGCAGCACAGCAAGCCGCGATCGGGTTTTTCTGCGATGGGCAATTTGCGACGCTGGGTCACCCGATAGCGTCCTGCACAGGCGATTATGGCGCCACACGCCTGGCGATTCCGGCGCCGGGGACATTCGATCCGGATCACAATCCACCACGCATCACGGCGCGCAACCTGTTCGATGCGGGTCTGGGGACGGATAACCTGTTTCACAAAGAAAGATTCAAGACGACGTTGAAATTCACGGCGCTGAATTTCACAAATGAGGCGGCGCTCTACAACTTTCTATCTACTTTTAGCGGTACGCATTGGGTGGCGCCACGAAGTTATCAAATCGCTCTGGGCTGGGTATATTGATCCTTAGCAACCGATTCACGATTATCAGCATCTTTCAAATACTGTGAATGTTGCCAATGTCTTTCAATCGTGGGGAAAAGTTCTGGCCGGAAACATCCCCATGCTGTCGATCGAGATCACACGAGAATGTCCGCTGCAATGTCCGGGATGTTACGCGTATGGCGACTCTCACTTGGGAGAAGGCGGCCCGAATCTGCGCAGCGTCAGCGATTCGCGCGGAAGCGAGCTGGTGCGCGGCGTCTATCGTTTAGTCGATGAGCACAAACCGCTGCAAGTATCGCTAGTGGGTGGAGAGCCGCTCATGCGGCATCGCGAATTGAGCGAGATTGTTCCGGAGTTGAGGAGGCGCGGTATTTACACGCTGATTGTTACGAGTGGAGTAATACGAATTCCCGCGGCTTGGACTCGGCTGCCACAGGTCACGGTTGCGGTCTCCGTAGATGGCAATCCCGAAGATCACGATCTACGCCGCAAGCCGGCAACGTACGAGCGCATTCTGAGAAATATTGCCGATTGCCGGGTGAACATTCACTGGACGGTCGTGCGTAAGAACATCGAAGAGGCGGGTTATATGGACCGCTACTTATCGTTCTGGAACGATCGGTCTGAAGTGCGCAATATTTGGGTGAGCGTCTATACGCCGCAGCATGGAGAAGAATCGGCGGAGCGGTTGACGGCAGAAAATCGAGCGGAGCTGGCGGCGTATTTCAATAGCGTTGGCCGGAAATATTCGAAGCTTACGATGCATCCCGGTCTGATGCGGGCATTCCTGGAGCCTCCGGCAGGCCCGGCCGAGTGCTTGTTTTCGACACTCTCGGTGAACTATACGGCCGACCTGAGGACGCGCGTGGAGCCGTGCGTTTTCGGCGGGGCGCCAAGCTGCGCCGAATGCGGGTGTTCGATGAGCATGGGAATGCATTGGCTCGGCCGAGTGCGTGTGGCGGGTCCGCTGCGCGCCAGTCATTTGATTCGCGGCTCACTGGCGGTTGGCCGCGGCGTCAATCGAGTCTCCGGCAAAGGCAACGGTTTGCGCTGGGCACCGGAGGACCGGCAAGCCGGACCGGACTTGATTCAGATCGGACAATAAATCCGTTATTGGCTCTGCCAGAATAAAAGGCAATGTCGAAAAGTGTCGTAATGATCGCCAGCGGCGATCTGCGTCTGTCCGCCAATCGCGTTTGCTGGCCCGCGCAACAACAGGTGGAAGAGGCTGTCACGCGAGCTGTGGAGTCGTTCGGTTTTGAGTTAAAACGCGGGCATCCGGTGGATGCGGCGAAGCAACACGGCTTCATCGACTCGCAAAAATACGGAATGGAAGTATTCCGGCAGATTGCGCCGACAACGCCGCTGATCGTGGTGGAAGCGGTCTGGCAATACAGCCATCACGTTCTGCACGGACTCGCCACGCATCGAGGTCCGATTCTCACGGTGGCGAACTGGAGCGGACAATGGCCCGGACTGGTGGGGATGTTGAACCTGAATGGCTCACTCACCAAGGCCGGGGTGCCGTATTCGACTCTGTGGTCGGAAGATTTCAAAGATCAGTATTTTCTCGAACGGCTGCAAGCATGGCTGAACGGACAGCCGGTGGTACACGACGCGAGTCATGTGCGAGCGCTCAGCGCGTGCAAAATTCCGGATGAAGCGGAAAAGCTCGGCAGCTCGCTGGCGCAACAGCTCAAGCGCGATAAGGCCATCATGGGTATTTTTGATGAAGGCTGCATGGGCATGTTCAACGCCATTGTGCCGGATCATTTGTTGAACACGACGGGAGTTTATAAGGAGCGTTTGAGCCAGTCGGCGCTGTATGCGGCGATGCGCGAAGTTTCGGATGAAGAGGCGCAGAGCGTGCGCACATGGCTCGATCGCAAGGGATTGGTATTCAAGACCGGGCCGAATCCGGAAACTGATTTGACAGACGCGCAGATTCTGGATCAGTGCCGGATGTATATTGCCGCGCTGCGTATTGCGGCGGAATTTGGCTGCGACTCGATCGGGATTCAGTATCAGCAGGGACTGAAGGATCTGGCTCCGGCGTCAGACCTGGTGGAGGGCTTGCTCAACAATTCAGACCGGCCGCCGGTATCGGATGGTAATGGGCGGGTGCTGTATGCGGGGCAGCCGCTGCCGCATTTCAATGAAGTCGATGAATGCGCCGGTCTGGATGCGCTGATCACGAATCGGGTCTGGAATGCGCTTGCGTTTCCGCCGGAGACGACGCTGCACGATCTGCGCTTCGGCGAAGACTACAAGGGCGAGTTTGTCTGGGTGTTCGAAATTTCGGGCGCGGCGCCGCCGGCGCATCACACGGATGGATTTCGGGGCTCAGTGAGCGAGCGCCAGCCGCCGATGTATTTCCGGCTCGGCGGGGGATCGCTCAAGGGCGTTGGCAAGCCGGGCGAGATCGTGTGGAGCCGGATTTTCATCGAAGACGGAAAATTGAAAGCGGATATCGGCCGGGCGCGTGTAGTTGCTTTGCCGCCGGAAGAGACCGAGCGCCGATGGCGCAACACGACGCCGCAATGGCCGATTATGCACGCCGTGCTTTACGGCATCACGCGCGATCAGATGATGGGGCGTCATAAAGCGAATCACATTCAAGTGGCGTATGCGCCGGATGCGGCGGGGGCGCAAAAGGCGCTGGCGGTGAAGGCCGCGTTTTTGCGTGAAGCCGGTCTGGAAGTGAGCGTGTGCGGCACGGAGACGGGAGTTTAAGCGATGAAGGCCGGACTGATCGGTACTGGGGCTATCGCCAATAAACATGCGCTCGCTTACCGGAACATCGGTTTTAAGCTGGTTGCTTGTTCCAATAAGACGGAATCGCGCGGGCGCGAATTCGCTGAGCGCTGGTCGGCGGAGTTTGTTCCGAATACCGGCGATCTTTGCCGTTATCCGGGGCTCGATTTTGTCGATGTGTGCACGTTCCCGGATTCGCATCTGGAGCCGGTGGAAATTTGTGCGTCGATCGGACGTCCGGTGCAATTGCAGAAGCCGATTGCGACGAATCTAAAGGATGCACGGCGCATGATCGATGCGGCGCGCAAGGCAGGCATCAAGCTCTGTGTGATGAGCCAGCATCGCTTTGACGACGCCACGCTGTTTCTGAAGCGCGCGCTTCCGGCGGGGCGGTTAGGCAAGCTATTGCAGGCCGATGCGTATGTGAAATGGTTTCGCAGCGATGAATATTATTCACGGCCGATCAAGGGAAGCTGGCACACCGAGGGCGGCGGCGCACTCATCAATCAGGCCATTCACCAGGTCGATATTCTGCTTCACCTGATGGGTCCGGTCACGCAGGTCAGCGGCGTGTGGCAGTTGGGCGCGCGTCACAAAATCGAATCGGAAGATGTCGTGAACGGGTTGCTGTCTTATCAGTCCGGGGCGACGGGAGTGATTCAGGCTGCTACGGCGTTCTGGCCGGGTTACACAGAGCGCATCGAAATTCACGGAACGAAAGGCACGGCGATTATCTCCGGAGACCGATTGACGACGTGGGATGTGCTCGAGGATGAGGAGGCGAATGCCGCCGATCCGGCGCCAATGGAGGTTTCGACGACAGAGTCCGGCTCATCCGATCCGATGGCGATTTCCGTTACGACGTTCGAGCGGCAATTTCTGGATTTCGCCGAAGCGATCCGGACAGGACGTGAGCCGCTGGTGAACGGGGAAGAAGGATATCGCGCTCTGGAGCTTGTTCTGGCAGTCTACGAGGCATGCCGTAAGGGGCGGCCAGTATCGCTTCATTCGGGGATATAATCGAAGCGAAATTGATTACCGAACCGCGCGCGCTCGAGTCGCCTCCGGGTAGCGGCGGCGAATTGATTGACACGTCTCCCGATGCGAGGCGGATCGCGCACTACCTGAAAGAATTCGGGGAGCGGCATCCTGCCACGCTGCGATCGTTATCGCCCGATCGCCTGACCTGGCTGCAAGTTATTTTTGCTTCGAGCCGCTTCTTATCAGACGAGCTGCTGCGGCATCCGGAATGGATCGCCGATGTGGGGCCGCTGGATTGCGATTTATCGCGCGCGGATTATCAGCGGCGTTTGCGCGTATTTTTGGATGAGCGCAAGGACGGTATTCCATCGGCGTTGGATCTGGCGTTATACCGCCGGCGCGAACTACTGCGCATCGTATTACGCGATATTTTGCGAATCGGCTCGCTGGCGGCGGTTACGGAAGAACTTTCGAATTTAGCGGATGCTGTCCTCGGCTGTGCATTGGATTCAGTTATGACCGAGGTGGCGGCGCGGCACGGCGCGCCGGTGGCCGACGATGGGACGGAAGCTGTTTTCGGCGTGCTCGCTCTCGGCAAACTGGGCGGACGCGAGTTGAACTACAGCTCGGATGTAGATTTGATGTTCCTGTACAGCGGGAATGGGGAAACCGCCGGTCCGGAAAAAATTACAAATGGCGAGTTTTTCAAAAAGGCTGCTAACCGGCTTACGAACCTGCTGTCGACATACACTGCCGCAGGGCTGTGCTACCGCATCGACTTACGGCTGCGTCCGGAAGGGCGGCTCGGGGAGATTTGCATTTCGCTTCCGGCTGCGAAGGATTATTATTCGAAACGCGCTCGCGACTGGGAGCTGCAGATGCTCATCAAGGCGCGTGCGGCTGCCGGCGATGAAGCGCTCGGGCAGGCGTTGCTCGATTTTGTAGAGCCGTCGATTTACTCGACCACCCTCGATTTCTCGACGATCGAGAGTATGTTCGTGGCGCGCGAGCGCTTTAACGAAAAGCTCATGCAAAAGCGGCTGAACCGGAGCGATTTAGATGTCAAGCTGGCGCGCGGCGGCATTCGAGATATCGAATTTTTGGTGCAGTGTTTACAGCGGCTTCATGGCGCGCGTGAAATTTCGCTGCGACACGGCAGCACACTGCGCGCGCTGGAGCATCTGCATGAGCGGGATCTTTTGTCGTCTACCGAGTATTCCCGCCTTCGCGACGCGTACGAGCATTTCCGGCGCTTGGAGCATCTCCTGCAGATAGAAGACGATCGTCAAACGCATACGCTACCTTCCAACGCGTTGGAACTGGAACGTATCGCGCATTTGATGCCGCTACAGGGTTTTCGCCCGCACGCGCCGGATACCATGGCGCGGGTTTTAGGAGAGCTCAACCAGCATTTTGAAAACGTGCAGGCTGTGTACGAGCGTATTGTGCATGCTCAGCGGCCATTGCACTATACTTCCGGAACGGCCGCCGTTGTGGTGGAGGACCTTCCGGCGAGAATGGAAGTTCCGGGCAAAGTGGATTTATCGAATGAAATTCTACGTTCGCTAGAGCAACCGGCTCCTTCTCTAATGGAGCGCTTGCGCGCCCGGCGGGTGCATCGCTCCGAGGATTCCCTTACCACTTTTCTTCAGTCGCTGTTGGAGACGCCGGCGCAACTGGAATTACTCAATAGCAATGCGACGGTGGCGGATTGGACGATCCAGCTCTTCGAACTGAGTCCTTATCTGGCGGCGCAGCTATCCCGTAATCCGGAGCTGCTCGAAGAGATTCGCCGAGCTGCCGATCATCCCACGCGGCGTTGGGCATTCGAGGGCTTGGCCGCGCCTTTGAACGACATTGAAGGCTTGCGACGCTTTTTCCGGCGCGAAATGTTTCGCATTTTGGCGGGCAGCATTTGCGTGCCGGAGCCGGTGTTCACGACGCTGGATAAGACGTCTGCTCTAGCGGAATTCTTGATTGCACGCGCGTATCGGATTGCGTTAGAGCGCAGCCTCGATCACGCGCGACGGCATGCGATGCCGGACAAGCCATTTACGGAAACGCAGACCGAGATGATGGTGATCGCACTTGGGCGTTTGGGTATGCGGGAGTTCGATTTGGGATCGGACGCGGATCTGCTGTTCATTATTCCGGACAGTGAAATCGAACGGCAGCGGTTTTGGACGCGCGTGGCGGAGCACTTGATCGAGATTCTCACGACGTATGTAGGTGATGGTCCCATTCTTTCGCTAGATACGCGGTTGCGGCCCAATGGCCGCGAAGGGTTGCTGGTGCAGACCGAATCGGCGTATGTGGATTACTTCGCGTCGAAAGCGGAGGCGTGGGAAGGGATCGCATACATGAAAGCGCGCGCGGTGGCGGGCGATACCGATCGAGCTACTACATTCCTGAATCAACTGCAGCAGGTGGATTGGCGAAGATATGGGCAGAGCGGGCGCTCGAAGCATGACTTGCGGCAGATGCGCGTCCGATTGCAGCGCGAGCAGGGCAGCATCACGCCACTCAAGGCGGCGGAAGGCGGGTACTATGACGCCGATTTCATTTTGATGTATCTGCGGCTGAAGGGCGCCGGCATGTTCTTCAAGAGCCTCAATACGCCAGAACGCATCGACATCGTGGAGAAGATGGGCCATCTCGATCGGCAGGATGCCGAATCGCTGCTGAGGGCAACCACACATTTCCGCGCACTCGATCACGCGCTGCGCGTCTTGACAGGCAAGGCGGAGGAAAAGATTCCGACGGCAGAAGACGAGCGTGACATGGCTGCTACGCTCGTAGAGCGCTGGACGGGAAGGCAGATCGATCCGGCGAATCTCTCCAGCGACTTGCTGGCGCTGCAGACCAGCACGCGTGCGATTTTCGACCGGATTTTTGCTTGACTATTCTTCTTCCTCTACATGCATGTGGGCCTTCGCGGCGGCTATGATTTTCTCGGCCTGGGGCGTGGGCACGTAATCGTAGTGATCGAACTCCATGTGGAAGGAGGCGCGGCCTTGCGTCTTCGAGATCAAGTCGTTCTGATAACTGAGCATTTCAGACATCGGCACCTGCGCATGGATCGATTGCGTGCCGCCTTTGACGTCCATGCCCGCGATGCGGCCGCGGCGGCCGTTGAAATCGCTCATTAGATCGCCGGCGAATTCGGTGGGTGTTTCGACGTCCACGCGCATGATCGGCTCGAGGAGGGCGGGCCTGGCCTGCTGCATTGCCGCGCGAAAGGCTTTGCGGCCGGCGAGCTTAAATGCCATTTCGGATGAGTCTACGTCGTGGTAGGAGCCGTCGTAAACCGTGACTTTGAAATCGGTCACCGGATAACCGGCCATAAATCCTTGCTCTGCGGCTTCGACTATGCCCTTCTCGACCGCGGGAATGTATTGCCGTGGAATCGCGCCGCCGAAAATATCGTTTACGAATTGGAATCGCTCGCCGCGTGGCAACGGTTCGATACGGATCCAGCAATCGCCGAATTGCCCGTGGCCGCCGGTCTGCTTCTTGTGGCGGCCTTGCACACTGGCGGTGCCGCGGATGGTCTCGCGATACGGAATTTTGGGTGAGTGCAGTTCTACTTCGACACCGTAGCGGCGTTTCAAGCGGCTGACGACGATCTCGACATGTTGCTGGCCATTGCCGGCCAGTAAGAATTCCTTGGTCTGCGGGTCGCGATAAAAACGCAGCGAGCGGTCTTCTTCGAGGATTTTATTTAAAGCGGTGCTCAGGCGGTCCTCATCGCTGCGACTTTTCGCGGAGATCGCGTACGCAATGGAGGGCTCGGGGATCGCGACCGCTTTGAAGATAACGCAATTTGCTTTTTCGCATAGAGTGTCGCCGGTGAGCGTTTCCTTTAATTTTGCGACTGCGCCGATATCGCCGGCCTTGATCTCGGGAACCGGCTGCAGACTCTTGCCAAAAGGAGTGGCAATATGCGCCAGCCTTTCGTTCACGTTGGAGCGCATGTTAGTCAGGTGGGCATCATCCTTCAGCGTTCCAGAGGTGACTCTGAAATAGGAGACGCGTCCGGCGAAGGGGTCGGCGGCAGTCTTGAATACAAAGAGAGCCGGCGCGCCGTTGGGAGTGAGCGTCTGTTCGCTCTCTGCGCCGTTTTGGACGGCAATTCTCTTTGGCCCTTCCAATGGAGAAGGCAAGATTTCAGCAGTGAAATTCACGAAAAGATCGGCGCCTATATTTTGCGCGGCTGCGGCGCAGAGTACCGGAAAAATGCGGCGTTCACGTACAGCCTGCTGCAGGCCGCTGACGATATGCTCGACCGGAAGGGTGCCGGTCGCGAAGAACTCTTCCATCAACTCGTCATTCCCTTCGGCGATCATTTCCACCAAGGCTTCGTGAGCGGCAACAGCGGCTTCCTGGTCGGCCGCGGGGATCGCGTTCTGCTTCCCTTTGCCATCGCCGCCGTTGGAATACGAGTACGCCTCCCTGCGGATCAAGTCGATAATGCCGCTGAAGTTTTTTTCCGAGCCGATGGGTAAATGCACAGGTACGGCCGTCCGGCCGAAGCGTTCGTGCACATTTTCGAGCACGCGCTCGAACGAGGACCGCTCGCGGTCGAGCTTGTTGACGACAAAGACGCAGGGAAGATTAAATT